>CALXHD010000045.1 GCA_944388015.1 uncultured Clostridia bacterium
GAAAAAATCAACCATTTTACTGATTGATTTTCATATCTATCTGTTCTATAAAGTTCGAACAGATACGTCGTTGGAGCAGGTAGTGGGAATCGAACCCACGTCATCAGCTTGGAAGGCTGAGGTTCTACCATTGAACTACACCTGCAAATATTAAATTATATTTAGAACGAAATGGGTGGAGCAGGTAGTGGGAATCGAACCCACGTCATTAGCTTGGAAGGCTAAGGTTCTACCATTGAACTACACCTGCATTTCTCTTGACATTTATAGATTATAATGTATTTGTTTATTTTTGTCAAGAGTTTTTTTATATTTTTTTCTATTTTTCGTTTATATCATTAGTTAAATTATAACTTTATCTAATAAAACATATTATACAGATAATGCTTATTTTAACTAATTGATTTACTAATAGCTGATAGTGTACACTTTTTATACCTATATCATTTAAAATATCATATTGTTTTATAACCTTATTTATCTCATCTTGGCTTGCTGATTTGTTTTCTTCCATATATTCTTTTGCTAAATATCTTGCCTTAATCATTGCATCATTTTCTAGAAACATTCTTGTAGAATAATAAACTAAACTAAAAATACATAAGATTGCAACAAATGTCATTTTATATGGTAAACTTCCAAAACATGCAAGTAAAAATATAATAATAAAATATAGTAAATATATATTTGAAAATATAAAATTAAATAGTAAAATTTTTCTGTTCTGTATAGAGTGTAGACATTCATGTGCTATTGTCTGAATTCTCGTATAACTATTTTTTAAATTTCCTATACATATTTTATTTGACATTGCCACATATACTGTCATATCAGACTTTTCATCTTCTTCTATTATTACATCTTCATTTTCCAATTTCTTTAAAATTGATTTGCATATTTCTTTATTATTTGGGTATTTGCTTGTTATATTATCTAATTCTTTAATATTTGCCATTTCTTTTATTTTTTTAAAATTAATGCCATAAATTATACTAAGTAATATTATTAAAAATATTATAATTGCTATAATTATTATAAATTCCATATTCTATCCGCCTTTTATTTATTCCATTACATCTCTTATTGCTTCACCTATTATTTTATTTACATCAGCAACTAAGATATTAAATTTTGTTTCTGCTTCAAAATAAGCTTTTGCTTCAGGTTGCTCAAGTAATTTTCCATATGTTTCTTGCATTTGTTTAAATTTTTCTTCATCATTTTTTCCTGTTTGCATAGCCATTATTTGGACTTCATATCTCATCTGCTCAAATTTTTTTATTTCTTCTGATAAGTTTGCATTCATTTTTATTGTTTCTTTTGCCATTTTATAATTTACATATTCTTCTGACTTTTTTATTTCTTGTGCTAATGTATTAGCTGTATCATATACATTCATTCTGTTTTCATTCCTTTCCAATATTTTATATCTTGTTTTAAATTTTTAATTTTGTTTACTTAATTTTTTTATATTTATTGTAATTGGCTATTTGTTGTAGTATTTGTGTTTTGTGTTTGGTTATTACCTGTTATTTCAATATTAGCATCTGTAGGACAAATATTTATCCATGTATTTCCATCATTTACTTCTATTTCATTTCCTTCTAAATCTTTATATATGGTTTGGCTTTCTCTTGATTCTTTAGTGCATTTAATTTTTATTGCTTTTCCATTTGTTATGTAATATCCATCATATGTTCCTATATTCTTTATTGTTTGTCTGCCCTTGTTATCACTATCAGATATGTCTTGATTATCACACATTGTTATTATTATATTTTTTGTTGTTAAAATTTCTCCTGTTTGTAAATCTGTTTGTTCTTTATTTCTTGCATATCTTTTATATACTTTATTTTGTGAGTCATATTCATATTTTACAGTTTGCAAATCTGAATGTGGTATTATAACTGTTGTAGCATCTTCTCCTGTATTTAAGTTTACTTCATCTGTAGTATATTGAAGTACACTTTTTTTGTCTGATGTTGTTCTATAGTTTTTATTTTTAGCTGATTGTAATATTTTTTCTGTGCTTGTCATTGCATTATGTGGTGCTGATTTTTTATTTGTTCTCCAAAATGTTGTGCCATCTTCTGATATACCATTTATATTATGTATTGAATATTTTGTTATATCAGACTTGGCTTGTGGGCTCCATCCAAAATGTACATATATAGCGTCATTCTCCATGGCATAATCTAAAAAATAATGTCTTGCGCTTCTAACAGGTCCTATTTCTTCTATATCTGCTCCTTTAAATAATGCCATTAATCTAGTTTCTCCACCTTCTACTATAATCTCGTAAACTATATATGCTTTATCTAAGCCTGATTGTGGCCATGCTTGGTTATGGTTATCTATCATAACTGCAATTGGTCTATCTGTACCTGTAAATGTTTTTAATTCTTTTTTCTTTACCTCTGCCACTAAAACATCATTTTCTTCTGAAATATTTTCTGATACTGTAGTGGTATTTTTTTGTTTGTCATTTACTATTTTATATGCTAAGATTCCTCCTGCAATAAATATAAGTGTTATTAATATTCCTATAAGAATTTTTATACCATTGTTTTTCATTGTAGTACTCCTTTTCAATTAAATTAGTCATCATTTTCTCTTTGTATTCCCAATTTTTCTAGTACTTGTTCTTCTTTTTTCCTCATTATTTTTTTATCATCTTCTTTTATATGATCATATCCCATTAAATGATAAAATCCATGTACTACCATATAACTTAGTTCTCTTTCAAAACTATGTCCATATTCTACTGCTTGTTCTTCGACTTTTTCTATTGATATTACTATATCTCCTAGCATATCTTCAATTTCAAAATCTTTTTTTTCTATTTTTTTGTCTAATTCGTCTTTTTCAAATATAGGAAAAGATAGAACATCTGTAGCTCTATCAATATCTCTATATGTTTTATTGATTTCTTTTATATTTTCAGGTGTTGTTAATGTTATTGTAATAATAAGCTTGCTATTTTCAATTTTTTCTTGTTTATAACATGTTTTTATTACATCTTGTATTATTTCTTCATATTCTTTTTGTGGTTTTATATCTTTATATATTATCTCATACATATTACACTCTCACCTTATTCACTTTTTGCTTTATATTTCCTTTATATTCTCCACAAGATATGCACTTGTTGTGTAATTCTTTTATTGCTCCATAATCTATTAATTTTCTTCTGTAATATTTTTCTAGTTTGCTGTAATCTACTTTAGAGTCATGTATTTTCTTTAAATCATCTTTTATAAATAATATTTCTTTTTGTTTTACATATTCTATAAAGTTTGTTTCTTTTAATGTAGTAATTTTTTTATACTTGTCCCAAAACTTCTTGTATTCATCTCTTTTTTCTAAATTTTCCCAATATACTTTTGTAGATAATAGTTTTACATTATAGTCTTCTATTAAAGTTATAAGCATACTATATGCTCTTTCTCTTTTATTTGCAATTTTTGTATCTTGAAGTAATGTTCTTGCATCTTTTAATAATTTTTCATAGCATTGTTCTGCAACGATTAATGGAATACTATGTGTAAATAGTTTCCTACTAATCGCCAATAATGTCATGTTTTTTTCTATTATGTCTCTAGTATCTAATTTTCCAACTGTAAAACTTTGAAACTTTTGGTAGTCTGCTTCTATAGCTTTATATTCTTCTTTAAAATGTTCCATTTTTATTGATAGTATATTTTGTATGTATTCTTCTAAAGTATAAAATATTTTTGTATATATCCAATCTCTAGTTGAATCATATATATTTGTTGTATCTGCTAATTTTATTGAATAATTTTTTAAGATTGATTTATATAATGAATCCATCTTATATACATAAAATGATATATATTTTTGCTTTGTTTTTTCTTTTCCGTTTGCTTGTATGCCCTCCCAATCTAGTTCTATTAGGTATTTTTGTTTACGATATTTATAATCTATATATTCTTTTTCTTTTAGACTTGTTACTTCATAATATTTTGATAATGCATTTTTTTCAAATTCTGTTGCTGTTCCATTTTTTACTTTTTTATAAATTGAATCCATGATATGTTTATCTAGGCTTTCTAGATATGCTGTGTATGATGTCTCAAATTTTTTCTCTAGTTCATCATTATTATAGTTTTCGTCTTCTTTTGTATACATTTCATAGCTTTTTAACATTGTATTTCTTTTTATTGTAACAACCATTCCATTAATTCCTATTTTTGTAGGTATTAACATTTTAGTTAATGTATTTGTTATTTTATTGAAAAAGTTTACATTTGTACCTGTTATCCTTAAACTTCTTTCTTCCATATGCACATCATCCCTTCAAAATACTATTTTTTCGTTTGTCCCTATATTTTCTAAGACTTCGTAAGTAACATATACCTCTAAGCCGTTTTCTTTTTCATATGTGTTTATATTTTTACCTACTATTTCTTTTTCTTCTAATTCTTTATCAAGTTCTGTCTGCAATTCTTCTATCCCTAGGTTTTTAGCTTCGTCTATATTATATGTTTTTTCTTCTTCTATTAGTTCTTTATAGGTCGTTTTTTTTACAGAAATTGGTAAATAGAAGTCTGAAAATACACTTATTTTTTTCTCTGTTTCTATTGTATCATAAATTTCAAATTTTGGAAGCCCTTTTTTTAAATTTATTTCAAAATTATTTATTTTTATTGAATAATTATTTTGTGTATTGCCTGTTTCTCTTTTTTCCGTAGTATTATATGATACAAATTTATTTTTTGTATACCATACTTTTGCTTGTATTTCTCCTTTTGCATGTACATATCTTATTCCTGTATATTTACCTTCTAGCCATCCATTTATTAGTGGTGTTCCTACTGTTACAGTATCTCCTACTTTTACATTTGCTGTGCCGTTTTGTGCATTTATTTTTGTGATTATTCCTACTTTATCTGATATTATACTGCAATATTCTTGTTCATCTATTATTTCAGGTTTTTCTTCTGCTCTTACTATACTTACAATAGCATTTGTTCCTTTTAATTCTATTCCCATCCATGCTATGTCATTTCTTTTTAAACGTACTTTATTTATTATTTCTTTTGTGTCTATTTTATGTTTTGCTATACCTGTATTTAAACCTGCATCTATTAAATCTTGATAAATCCTTTCTAGTTCTTGACCATTTTCCTCCTTTATATCTATATTCCATATAAAGTTAGATATTACTATTAGAAATATTATTATTATTGCAGAAAATATTGCGAATATTTTTCTTTTTTTATATCTATTTAGTAAAAATGGTATTCCTTTTTTTCTTTCTATTTTTATTTTACATTTTACTTTTTTAGCTATTTTTGTTATCTCTTTAAAATCTTCTATTCTTGCATTAAAATATAATTTTATATTATTATTTCTTTTTAATTTCCAAATTGTTATTTTTTTGTTTGTACATATGTTTATAAATTTTTCTATATAATATCCTTCTATCGAAATACGTATATATCCCATTATATAGGATAATAATATTTTAATTAGCATTGTTTTAATCCACCAATCTTTCAAATTCTATACTTTCTATTTTTCCTGTAACTTTTATATTATCATTTGTTAAATTTTCTAAATTAAAATTATTTCCACTTAATGTTACTATTCCAATATATGTTTTTATTTTTACGTAATATGTCTCGTATTCTAAAATCCCTTTAAAATTTTCTATTATGATTTCATCAAATCCTATGATTGTCATTTTAGATTCATTAGAATATACTTCTTTTGGTATTTCTAGAAGTTTATCTATTCTATGTTTTCCTCTTTTTTTCACTTTTATAATCCTCCATTGTTTTAAAATAATCTTTGATGTATTATTCTTCAAAATTTTTCAATGACTCAAATACATATCCTTGTTCTCTTGCTTGTTTTATAATTTCAGGCAGAATATTCGTATTTGTACTTGAATTTGCATGTAATAACATTATTTCTCCTGAGTGGAAATTTTTTGTTATTAGTTCTATTGCTTCTTTTTCGTTTGGTTGATTTTTTTCCTCCCAATCTTTGTATGCAAATGACCACATTACTGTTCTGTATCCTAAATTATTTGTTACAGCTAGGCTTTTTTCGCTAAATTCTCCCATTGGTGGTCTTAGTTCTGTCATTTCATAATTGTATTTTTCGTATACAGTTTGGTGTAATTCTAAGATTTCTTTTTCTATTTGCTCTTCTGTTAAAGTTGGCATAGATTTATGATTAACTGTATGATTTCCAGTTATGGCTATGTACCACTTTTTCTCTGCAACCTTTGATATTACTACACTCTTATCTTCAATTTTTCCATTGTTATGTATACTCTTTTGTTCCAAATTTTATACTTTTTTTGCAAAAGTTAATTCTACTTTTATATTTTTGTTTTTATCAAATTCAATTCTTTTGACTAATTTTTTTAATATTTCATTGTCTGGATTATCCATTTTCAAAAATTCTTTTGCTAATTTTATTATCTTTTTATCTTCTGCATTTTTACTTTTAGATTTATTTTCTAACTTATTTTCTTTGTTATTAAGTTCTTCAATTTCTTTTTGAATTTTTTTCTTCTTTTCAGTAAGTTTTTGATAAATTTCTGTAAATTCCTCAACTGTTATTTCTTTTAGTATTTTTCTTTCATATAATCTTGTTATTTCATCTGTTAATTTATTTAATTCTTTATTTTTTATTTCTAGCTCATTTTGTGTACCATTTATTGCTTTCTTTATTTTCTTTTGTGCTTTATTATATATTTCTTTTAATTCTTTCGAGGTATATTCAATTTTATTTATTTCTTCTGATATTGTGTCTTTTACTGCTTTTATTAGTATCTTTTCTCCAATAACTACATTATCACATAAACTTTTATAGTCTGCTCTCTTCCCACATACTGCTGTATTTCCTTCCCAATAAATTTCTCCTGACTTATTTTTACTGCTATTGTGTTGGAATCTAACTTTGTTTCCACATTCCCCACAATATACTAAATCTTTTAATGGATATTCATATTTTTTTCTATTGTCTGTATGGTATGAGTTCAACTTATTTTGCACTTTTTCCCATAATTCTTTGCTAATAATAGGCTCGTGCATATTTTCTTTTACTATATATTCACTCTTTTCTTTGCTAAACTTCTTTTTTATTTTAGGACTTTTTTGTTCTGTTTTTCCACTTACTACATTTCCTATATACACTTCATTTCTTAAAATCTTTCCTATTTGAGTTCTTAACCATACATACCTTCCATCAGGATTTTTACTGTTTAGATTTCTTGTATTTGCCATTTTCATATAAACACCGTGGTGGTGTTACATTTTTTTCGTTTAAATAATCAGCAATTTTTATAGTGGACATTCCTTTATTTGCATACATTTCAAATATTTCTTTTACTATATATGCTACTTTTTCATCTATTATTAAATGATTTTTTATTTCTGTATCTTTTTTATATCCATAAGGTGCAATTCCTGCTTGATATTCTCCTGCTTTCATTTTTTTGTTTTTTACACTTTTGATTTTATTAGAAATATCTTGTATATAATAATCATTAAAACTTAATTTGAAAGATAGAAATTGTAACCCTTTTGCGTCTTTTGTATCTATTCCATCCCCAATTGCTATATATCTTATATTCATTCTTGGAAAATATCTTTCAAGGTAATATCCTGTATCTATATGGTCTCTACCAAACCTTGATAAATCTTTTGTGATTATACAATTTACTTTTCCATCTTCTATATCTTTTAACATTTGTTTAAATCTTGGTCTTTCAAAATTGCCTCCTGTATATCCATCATCAACATATTCATCAAATTCTTCTAAATCAATATTCTTTTCTATAAAGTTATCTATTATATCTCTTTGATTTTCTACACTTTCACTTTCCTTTTTATCTCTGTCTTCATCTGATAATCGTATATATTTTGCTACTTTATACTTTGTATTTATCAATTTATATTACTTCCTTAAGTTGTTCTTGTAATTGTACTTTTCCGAAAGTGAGTGTAACTCTAACATTTTTCTTGCTATCAAATTCGATTTTCTTTATTAAATTTGAATATATTTCTTTGGTGGGATTTTCAAGTGTTAATAACTTTTTTGCTAACTTTATACTATTCAAATATTTTTCTTCATTATTATCTTTTTGTAGTTCTATTAGTTCTGTTTCTATCTGATGAATTTTTGCAAGCAATTCCTTTTTTTCTTTTTGTAACTTATTATAGAATATTCCAAAATCATCTGCTGATATAATCTTTTTTATTTTATCAGCATATACCTCTTCCATAGCTTTTTCATTTTGTTCTACTTTTTCCTGTAATTGCATTTCCTGCTTTTTCAAAATATTCTTTTTACTTTCAACCTTTTCTTCAGCTAGTTTGAAAATATTTATTATTTCATCTTCTGTATATCCTACTTGCTCAATTTCTTCTTTAATTGCCTCTTTTACTTTATTTACTATTATATTTTCTTCTATTGGTTTGCAAGTACAATTATTTTTATGAATATTTTTGTTTGAACATATAAAAGTTCTTTGTTCCCATATATAACCACTTTTTCTAACACTTTTTCTTATTCTGTATGTTGCTTTTCCTCCACATTCTGCACAATATACAAATTCTTTTAATGGCTCATTATTTGTCCTCATTATTATTGTACCTCTTTTATTTAATTTGTCTTGTGCTTTTCTCCAAGTTAGTTCGTCTATAATGGGCTCGTGCATATTTTTTACAATAACATATTCATCTTTTTGTGTTGCTCTTACTTTTTCGACTTTATGACTTATCTTTTGAAATTTTCTTCCCACTATATTACCTATATAAACTTCATTTTTTAACATTTTAGCAATTTGTGGACTTTGCCATATATAACCTTCTGGATTTTTACTTTTTCTTTTCATACACACAGGTATTTTTAAATAGACTGCTGGTGCTTCAATTTTTCTTTCATTTAACTTTTCAGCTATTTTTATCGTAGACATTCCTTTATTTACATACATATCAAATATCTCTTTTACAATTTCTGAAGCATATTCATCTATTATTAAGTGATTTTTTATTTCTGAATCTTTTTTATAACCGTAAGGTGCAATTCCTCCTTGAAATTCTCCTTTTTCTATTTTTCTGTTTTTTACACTTTTTATTTTGTTTGATATATCTTGTGCATAATAGTCATTAAAACTCAATTTGAAAGTCAAAAATTGTAATCCATCAGGCTTTGCTGTATCAACATTATCTCCTATTGCTATATATCTTATATTGTTAGTTGGTAAATATCTTTCAAGGTAATATCCTGTATCTATATGGTCTCTGCCAAACCTTGATAAATCCTTTGTTATAATGCAATCTATTTTTCCATCTTCTATATCTTCTAGCATTTTTTTAAATCCTGGTCTATTAAAATTCGTTCCAGTATAACCATCATCAACATATTCTCCACAGTCCTCTAATTCTTCGTGTTCTTTTATATAACTGTCTACTATGTCTCTTTGATTTTCTATACTTTCACTTTCTCTATCATCTCCGTCATCTCTTGATAAACGCAAATATTTGGCTACTTTATAATTATTTATTCTTAACATTTTCCCTCCTCCCCTAGAATAAATAACCATTTTGCTATTCCATTCTATTTTGTTTTTATTATTCAGTAAAATGTGCAAATTTAATTATTTTTTGATTTTTCCACATTTTTAATTTCTTTTATAAACATTTTTTCAAGTAAATCAGTTAAAATATCTTTTAAATTTTCAGTTCCATATATCTTTTTTACGGTATTTTTTTCATTTTCTGTATTCTCCATAATCTTATCCTCCTTGTCTATTTAAAAGTATTTTTGCAAGTCCAAAATTATGAATAATTTTCGTTAAATAGTTTTAATATATTTTTATAACAAATCTGGAAATAGTTTTGTTAAGATTAGTTCTGCTTCTTTTATTGTTCTTCTAGGATGATGTGAATGTAATTCTCGCAAAAATTCTTTGACTATTTTTTCTTCTGTTATATTTTTTTCTCTATTCATAAGTACATAAAATATACAAGTTGCATAAGATATGAAATCATCACTATTTAAAACCCAATTAAAATTTATTCTTTTCAGTAAGTTAATGTTTACACCTTTTATTTCGGTTGTATCAATATTCTCTTTTGCTATTTCCAATATATTTTTTAGTAAATCTTCAAAACCTTTCTTTTTGCTTTCTTCTTTATACTTTCTATAACCTAAAATATAATAAGCTACCACTTCTTGAATAGCATATTCTTTATTTCTAATATCTTTCTTCATTCAAATTCTCCTTTCCTGTAAATCAACTGCTACTTTTAAAGCATTGTTTACTGATTTTATATATTTTTTAGGTAATCTATCTATAAAGTTTAATAATCTTCTTTTATCTATAACTTTAATTTGTTCTGCCATTATTGTTGCGTCAAATTTCATTTTTCCAAATGGCTTTATTTTAATATGTGTTGGTATATGATATTTTTCTTCTACTCTTTTTGTTATTGGAACAACTATTGTTGTAGGACTGTATCTATTACCTAAATTATTTTGAATAATTAAAACTGGTCTTTTTCCTCTTTCTTCACTTCCTACGGTATGTCCTAAATTTGCTAAATATATTTCATTTCTTCTAACATTATTTACCATTCTTTTTCCTCCTGCTATCATATTTTTTTAAGTATTCCATTTCTTCATTATTTTCCATTTCTCTTTCTTCTGCTGTTTTACACATATTTGCACCTACTATAACTAAATACATAAGAACAGCAATTATTATCATATCTATCAATAATATTTTAAAAATCATTTTCTTCATTTCCTTTCTCTTATGTTGTAAGAACTCTAAATAAGTTTGAAGATATATTGATATATCACAATTTTAGAGTTCTTCATTTTTTATTTATATCTTTTATAATTCATTAGACAGATGTTTTGCTAACATCTTCATAGGTGGTATTCGGCATACCCCTGTCCGTTTTTAACCGACTTGTACTCATTGCTTGGGACGCTTTTAACGCTCGTTCTATGACTATACAAAAGTTTCTTTCCTTTTACACTTTTTCTTCGCCTTATTAGTTGCAAGCTAATATTTAAGTAATATAATTATTACTAGCTCAAAGTAATCAAAGGACTGTATCTAATGAATTGTTATTTAACTTTCAATGTGCAACTTTTAAATTTCTTTTAAGAAAAACATTACGAGAATTACCCTCTCACTTGTTTGTGCAAAAAATTGAATTTTGTCAGGGTATATTTTTAAAATTTTTCAAAAAATTTTTTTAATTTTTTAATTCCCCATTCAATGCT
>CALXHD010000046.1 GCA_944388015.1 uncultured Clostridia bacterium
ATCATAATATCCTTCTACATATGCTGTTTGTAGTGGTACATCATATTCATCTAAAAATAGCATTACTGGTTTTCCATATTCCCTATATAATAATCTTGATAATAATTTTAGACCATCTCTCATTTCTATTTCATTTGCTTTTAAATTTAGTATTGTACTAAACATTTCTTTTTCTATATCTAATAATTTTTCACTTTTTAATAAATTTACGTGATTTATATATAATTCTACTAACTCTGTTTTTAAACATAATAACATTTTTTCAAAATCAGTGCTTGCTACATCTTTTAATGTCATATATATACATGGATAATATCCCATTTTTGACGTGTATTTTTCTTCTGCTTCCATTATTTTTAAGCCTTCAAATAATTCTTTATTATATTTATCTGTACAATCAAAATAGTATTTTAACATACTCATATTTAGTGTTTTTCCAAATCTCCTTGGTCTTGTTATTAATATTACTTTACTTTGATTGTCTATTATATGTTTTATATATTCTGTTTTATCTATATAGTAATTATCTTTTAGTCTTAGCATTTTAAAATCACTTTCTCCAATTCCTATTCCTGTCATTTTATCACTTTCCTTGTATAATACATTTTGGTTTTTATAAAGGCTTTACCAATAAACCTATTCATTATAATTATTTTTTTAATCTCATTTATCTCTTTATTCATTTTTATTCTACTATATAAACTGGAAAATAGCAAGAAATTTCTTGCTATTTTTCTACTATGAGTAACTTCTTCCACTTCCACCTCACGATGGATAGCTTGTGCTTCTCTATGTGGTTGGCGATATCTACCTCCACTTCGGACTTTCACCGATTAGCTAAACGACATGCCTGTCGCACTAAAATTAGGGAGATAAGACTAATTTTAGCCTTATCTCCTTAATTTTTTATATATTAATAAAATCATATTGATTTACTAATATATATTTTCTCGGATAGTCACTGATGGTACGCTATGATCGGACCTAAAAATAGAATCGATATCCTCCCAGTTTATATCCGCTGGTGCGGACGAATTAAATCCAAGATTTTTACCTCCTCCTAAGAAGGTTTTCGTTCCTTTCTCTCCTGTAAAAATTCTATAGTATGCTAACGTGTCAAGTTTATGGCACAGTTTTTCCCAACTCTCTCCATTTGAGAGTCTCTGAGCAAGGTAAAGAGCAATTTCTACCCAGTTGCTCATTGTGCCACAGACTTTTGCTGGATATTCTTCCAGCTCTTCATCTGAGAATCCTGCTTTATATACCCATTCCCTCTTTGGAACTAATATATAAAACTCCTCATATTTTTCCGGCTCTTTTTCAGCTTCTTTTATAGCTTTATTTATTAGCCGTCTGAGTTTTTCTTCTTTCTTGTCACTTCTTTCTTCTATAAACATGTTTCTTTGAATTGTTTCCAATCTCACAAGAATACATGTTCCATCTTCAGGAATTTTGGTTATTTCAAAACTCTGTTCCTGATGTTTTTCTGAAGTTACAATTAAGAATTTTTTAGGAACCATTATTTCCTTGGTTTCTATCCGTCTTTTCATGTTGTCTTCCTCCTATTATTTTATTTTGGAGATTTTTCTCCATTGGTTCTATTTTATCATAGTTTTACATAATTTTCAATCTCTATCTAGAATTTATTTAGTTTTGATATTTTTCCATAATTATTTTATATAAAACTATCGTATAGTAACAAACTAGAAACTTAAATAAAATGTGGTCTTGCAATTTATTATAAAATGCAGTATAATCACTACATAATAAGAAGGTCTATTCTCTTCAATATATCTTCTAAACAAATTAGGAAAGGAATGTAATTTTGTATGAAAAAATTAATTATAAAAGATTTATACAAAAATTTTAAAGATTATGAAGATAAAGAAGTTACTATAGAAGCATGGGTTAAGACTGTGAGAGCTTCTAAGAATTTCGGTTTTATAGAAATCAATGATGGTAGTTTTTTTAAAAATATTCAAATTGTTTTTAGTGAATCATTATCTAATTTTAATGAAATATCTAAATTAACAATTAGTTCTTCAATAAAAGTTACTGGAAAACTAGTTGTAACAGAAAATTCTAAACAACCTTTTGAAATTCAGGCGACTCAAATTGAAGTGTTTAATTTGAGTGATACTGCTTACCCTCTTCAAAAAAAGAGACATACTTTTGAATATATGAGAACAATAGCACATTTGCGTCCTAGAGCCAATACATTTAATGCTGTTTTTCGTGTTAGAAGTGTTTTGGCTTATGCTATACACAAATTTTTTCAAGAAAGGGATTTTGTATATGTTCATACACCAATACTAACTTCTAGTGATGCAGAGGGTGCTGGTGAAATGTTTAATGTGAATTCTTTTGACCTTGCAAATGTACCTAAATTAGAAAATGGACAAGTAGATTTTTCAAAAGATTTTTTTGGTAAACCTGCTCATTTAACAGTAAGTGGTCAACTAAATGCTGAAACATATGCTATGGCTTTTAGAAATGTTTATACTTTTGGTCCTACATTTAGAGCTGAAAATTCTAATACAGTAAAACATGCTGCTGAATTTTGGATGATTGAACCTGAAATATGTTTTGCAGATCTTGAAGATGATATGGATATGGCAGAAGATATGATTAAGTTTATTTTTTCATATGTTTTAGAACATTGTCCTGAAGAAATGCAATTTTTTAATGATTTTATTGATAAAGGATTACTTGATAGATTGCATAATGTTATAAATTCTGATTTTGGTAGAATTACTTATACAGATGCCGTCAAAGAGTTAGAAAAAGCAAATGATGAATTTGAATATAAAGTATCTTGGGGAGTTGATTTACAGACAGAACATGAAAGATATTTATGTGAGAAGATATTTAAAAAACCTGTTTTTGTAACTGATTACCCAAAAGATATAAAAGCTTTTTATATGAAGCAAAATCCTGATGGCAAAACTGTTGCTGCAACTGATTTGTTAGCACCTGGTATTGGAGAAATAATTGGTGGAAGTCAAAGAGAAGAAAATTATGATAAATTACTTTCTCGTATGCAAGAACTAAATATGCCTATTTCAGAATATAATTGGTATTTGGATTTGCGTAAATATGGTAGCTGTAATCATGCTGGTTTTGGCTTAGGCTTTGAAAGAGCTATTATGTATTTAACTGGTATGCAAAATATTCGTGATGTTATACCTTTTCCTAGAACTCCAAAAAATTGTGATTTTTAGAGTATATACTAAAATTTTTCTATAGTGAACAATAGTGGTTTTCTTTAACATTTTGTCTGTTCATAATTTTTTGAATCCCATGTTATTGTTCTGTGCCAATTCATGAAATAAATTTGTGTGCGATGTGTTTTATCTATTAGAAAAGTCAGTATGACTTTTCTAATAGATAAAAAAACTACTGTATAATTATTTTTCAGTAGTTTTTATTTTTATTAAACATGTAATTTATTCTTGTATTTCATTTACTAATCTATTAGTTACTTCTGTTGTTATTTCATTCATAATTTCGTTTTTGGCATTGTCTTTAGCGTTATTTTCAAAACTTCTGCACCAATATCCAATAAAAAATCCTATGACAAATGTCACTAATATAGTTAGTATTATAGTTACATGTTGTTCAGTTTTATATAAAGATTTATCATAATATTTCATTGGTTTTCCTCCTCTAATAATTCATCTACTACAATTTGTTTGTTTGCATCTAATTTATATTTTGGTAATTCTGGTAAGTCTTTTATTGATGTATATCCAAACATTTTTAAAAATTCTAGACTTGTTTTATATGTCATTGGTTTTCCTGGAAGATCAGATTTACCCGCTTCTTCTATTAAACCATATTCCATCAATTTATATATACTGGCATCTGCTCCTACTCCTCTGATTGCCTCTATTTCTGCTCTTGTCACTCTAGGGTTATATGCAATAATTGCAAGTGTTTCAAGTGCTGCATTTGACAGGTTTGGTTTAGCTCTTTTATCTATTATTTGATATATATATTCATAATATTCTTTTTTGCTACAAAGTTGATAATCATCTTCCATTTGTATTATTTCTATTCCTCTTTCTTGTTCTCGCTTTTTCATTTCTTGTATGTTCTCTTCTATTTCTTCTTTAGGAATTTCTAATGCCATAACTAGTTCTTGTATATTTACTGGTCTACCTGTAGCAAATAATATTGCCTCTATAATTTGTTTTATATTAGTTTGTTCCATATTTATATTCATTCCCTTCAGGTATAATAACTTTTTTCTACTATGTCTATTATCCCATTTATTTAGCTTTATGTCAATATTTTAAAAAATTTTTAATTTTATTGTTGTACTTTTCTTTTATTTATGATAGGATTAAATTAATAATTAAAGTATTGTAGCAATTTAATTGCTAGAATGGAGGTAATTATGAGTGAAGATAAAAAAATAGAAATTGTATCAGGAGATGGAAAAGATTTGGATATTTCTCCTGTTTATGAACACTTAGGACCTGGCAAACCTGATTGTAATAATAAGCCTAAACATGTTGTTATTCCTAAAGAAAAAAAAGATGATGAGAGTGAAGATGATGATGAGTAATTTTAACATGTGAGTACTTTAATTTTTCCAAAGTATTCACATGTTTTTTATTATCTATCAATATTTATTATTGACATTCGTTTAAATTAGTCATATACTTAATCTATCAAAATTATAAAGAAGGAGGCATATTTATGAATGACTTAATTGAAATTAGATGGCATGGTAGAGGTGGACAGGGTGCCAAAACTGCGTCATTATTATTAGCAGATGCTGCTTTTAATACTGGTAAATATATTCAAGGTTTTCCAGAATATGGACCTGAAAGAATGGGTGCTCCAATTACTGCTTATAATAGAATTAGTAATACACCTATTACTATACACAGTAATATTTACGAACCTGATTATGTAGTGGTTGTTGATGATACTCTTTTAGAAGCTGTTGATGTTACAGCTGGTTTAAAATCTACTGGAGCTATTGTTATTAATACTACTAAATCACCTGATTATTTAAAAAAGGTTTTAAAAGGTTATAGTGGTGATATTTACACAATTGATGCAAGAGAAATTTCTATGCAAACTTTAGGAAGGTATTTTCCTAATACTCCAATGCTTGCTGCAATTGTTAAGGTTAGCAATATAATGAATGATGAAGATTTTATTAAAGATATGGAAGGTTCTTTTAAGCACAAATTCGCTAAAAAACCTGAAGTTATAGCTGGTAATATGGAAGCAATAAAAATGGCTTTGAATAAGGTTCAAAAAATTTAGACTTATTCTAGAAAGGAGTTTTTTATATGACAGAAATAAATAGTAATACACCAATGGAAAAAATGACAATTGGTGGAGATATATATGAAGCTGGTAATTCAAGAGAATTTAAAACTGGTGATTGGAGAAGCATTAGACCTATTTTTGATCCCGAAAAATGCAAGCAATGTGGTTTGTGTTTTCCAGTATGTCCTGAAAATGCTATTCCAGTTGGTAAAGATGATTTAAAAAGAAAAGATTTTAATTATGATTATTGTAAAGGATGTGGCGTATGTGCTAAAGTATGTCCATTTGGAGCAATATCTATGAAGGAAGAGGGTGTTTAATTTATGAGTATAAGAGAAAGATTAAGTGGTAATGAGGCTGCCGCTACTGCAATGAAACAAATTAATCCTGATGTTGTTGCTGCATTCCCTATTACTCCATCAACAGAAATTCCGCAATATTTTTCAACATTTGTTTCAAATGGTTTAGTTGATACTGAATTTGTTGCAGTTGAAAGTGAGCATAGTGCTATGAGTGCTTGTATTGGTGCAGAAGCTGCTGGAGCTAGAGCCATGACTGCAACATCTGCAAATGGTTTGTCTTTAATGTGGGAAATGATTTATATTGCGTCTAGTTTAAGACTTCCAATAGTTTTATCTCTAGTAAATAGAGCTGTTTCTGGACCTCTTAATATTCACAATGACCATTCTGATGCAATGGGTGTACGTGATGCTGGATGGATAATGTTATTTTCAGAAAATAACCAAGAAGCTTATGATAATTTGCTAATGGCTCATCGTATTGCAGAAAACGAGAATGTTTTGCTTCCTTTAATGGTATGTCAAGATGGTTTTATTACTTCTCATTCAATTGAAAATATTGAACTTGAAGAAGATAGTGAAGTTAAAAAATTTGTTGGAGAATATCATCCAAAACATTACTTATTAAATGACAAGGAGCCAATTGCTGTTGGACCATTAGATGTTCAAAGTTATTTATTTGAACATAAAGCTCAGCAAGCAGAAGCTATGAAGGCTGCAAAAGATGTTATATTACAAGTAGCTAAAGATTTTGAGAATTGGACTGGCAGACATTATGGTTTATTTGAAGAATACATGTTAGACGATAGTGAAGTTGCAATTGTTTGTATGAACTCAACAGCTGGTACTGCAAAATCTGTTATTAATGATTTAAGAAAAAAAGGTATTAAGGCTGGACTTTTAAAAATTAGAGTATATAGACCATTCCCTTATGAAGAAGTCGCAAATGCTTTGTCAAATCAAAAAGCTGTTGCCGTTTTAGATAAAGCTGATTCTTTAAATGGTATGGGTAGTGCATTATTTGAAGATGTAACTTCAAGTATGTATGTTGCTGGAAAACATGTTCCAATGGTTAATTATGTTTATGGTATTGGTGGTAGGGATACTACTTCAAAAGATATTGAAAGTGTTTATAATGATTTAACTGAAGTTGCAAAATCAGGAAAAATAGATAATCCTTATCGCTATTTAGGATTAAGAAGGGAGGAAAATTAAATGCCTTATAATTTAAAAGAAATCGTTGCTAAAAAGCCTTCTCGTTTTACTGAAGGACATAGAATGTGTGCAGGTTGTGGAGCTCCTCCTGTAGCAAGAATGATATTAAGAGCTTTAAAAGAGGAAGACCATGCTGTTATAGCAGGTGCAACTGGTTGTATGGAAGTTTCTACATTTATATATCCATATACTTCTTGGACAGATTCTTTTATTCATACTGCATTTGAGTGTGCTGCAGCAACTCTATCTGGTGTAGAATCTGCTTATGTATCTATGAAAAAACAAGGTAAATTACCAAATGATAAACACACAAAATTTATAGCTTTTGGTGGAGATGGTGGTACTTATGATATTGGTTTACAATCATTATCAGGTGCTATGGAACGTGGTCATGATTTAACATATGTATGTTATGATAATGGTGCATATATGAATACAGGTATACAGCGTTCTTCTGCAACACCTAAATTTGCAGATACTACAACTTCTCCTGCTGGGAAAGTAATCCCTGGTAAAGCACAAGTTAGAAAAGATTTGACAAAAGTAATGAATGGTCATCATTTACCATATATTGCTCAAACAGCTGCTTATATGAATTTTAAAGATTTGTATGAAAAAGCTGAAAAAGCAATTTATACAGAAGGTCCTACATTTTTAAATGTATTTTCACCTTGTCCTAGAGGATGGGGTTATCCAACAGATGAATTAATGACTATTAACAAATTGGCTGTTGAGACTTGTTATTGGCCACTATATGAAATAGTTGATGGAGTTTACCACATCACTTATAAACCAGCTAAAAAGCTTCCTGTTGAGGAATTTCTAAAACCTCAAAAACGTTTTAAACATATGTTTTTACCTGGTAATGAATGGATGATTGAAGAATTCCAAAGAATTGTTGATATGAGATGGCAAGAACTTTTAGATTTAGAAAAAATGGGTCAAGAATAAATGAACATGTTTAAAATTTTGCTAACCTACTTATAGTTCATATTTTAATTTTATTAACATATGATTGTGGTTATACAAGAGTAAAATTGTGTGCATTGTGTTTTCTCTATTAGAAATCCTAATAGAGAACAAACTAACGGAAAGCCTTAAAATTATTGCAGATTTTAAGGCTTTCCGATTTGTTCTTAATATCTATAAATATATTATTTACAGTAATTTTCGTTTTCAAACTTATTTAAATATATTTTCTTTCCATTTAAATAATCTAATAAACCATTATTACCTTTAAATTCAAATTCTAAACTATAACTACATAGGCATTGCCTTTTTTTATTGAATTTTTTATTTATTTCGTTTCTTCCATATTTTCCATCCCCTATAATAGGCATTCCTATATGTGCTAGATGTGCTCTTATTTGGTGTGTTCGTCCTGTTTGTATTTCTATATCTAGAATACATGTATTATCTTCATTTTCTTTTATTACTTTATATTTTGTTACTATTTTTCTATATCCTTTTTGTGGTTTATCTGATATATATACTTTTGCTTTCTTATTATCTTTAAATAAGTATGCTGTTAAACATTTTTGTTTCTCTTTTGGTATTGAATACACCCATGCATAATAGTGTTTTTTTATTTCATGTAATTTAAATTTCTCCAATAATATATTTAAAGCTTCTTGATTTTTAGCAAATAAAACTAATCCACTCGTATTTCTATCAATTCTATGGCATGGCATTGGCAAAAATTCTAAGTTACTATATTTTTTATGTGTATATAATGTTAATGAGTTTTCTCCTGTTACTTCAATTCCTTGTGGCTTGTTATATACTAATATATTATCATCTTCATATATAATAGTCACTTCTGTGTCATATTTTTTCTGTTTTAATAACTCATCTGATATATATACTAAAATTTCATCTCCTGTATGGATTTCAATATCTTTATTGGTTCTTTTTCCATTTACTTTTATGTCTTTTTTTCTTAATGTATTTACAAATAAAGAATATGTTAAACCTACTACTTCATCAAGTAAAATTTTGTTTAATTTTTTCCCATTATATTTTCCATTTACTATTATCTTTTTCATGCTAATATTATATAACATACATATTACAAAATCAAGTGACTTTCTCGCTTTTAATTTTGTATCATTGCAGTTCACTTGTATAATATTAGTTATTTTAAAAAATTATATATTATATTTCATAAATTTTTCGGTTTTATACATTTATTAAGAATCCCAATCAAACTCCAAATTTATTTCAATATAATATATAATTCTTTTAATATAATTTGTAATTGCAGTGAACTGTAACTTTATTTCATTTCTTCAAATTTTTCATATTCTGGCTCATATTTTGCAATTAATTCATAAAAACTTTTACAATGATTTTTGTATTTAAGGTGGCAATATTCATGTAATACAATATAATCTATAAATTTTCTGCTGTATTTTACAACAAGAGGGTTTATTGTTATTTTTTTGTTTACACATCTCCCATACTCATTTTTTAATTTTTTAATTTCAAAATCCTCTGGGGCAAATCCTAACATAATTCTCATCTTTTCCATTGAATTTTCTATTTCTACTTTTGCTATTTGTTCATACATCTTTTCTATTGCCATATCTAATATCTTTTTACTATTTTCTTTTTTGTATTTATTAGGGAGTGATATTTTTATAGTCTTTTTTTCTACATCTAGTTCAGCAATTTTTATATTTTTGTATATTATTTTTACTTTGTAATCTATTCCTAAAACTGGAACTGGATGTCTCTCTATCGCAGTTGTCTCAGTCTTTTTAAATTTTATATTGTTTTTTACTTTTATCATAATTACCACTCCTTATTCAAATTTTTGTTTTGCAAATTATTGTTCGTGTTTGTTGTTCTTATTTTATATTTTATATTTCATTTTGTCAATACTTTTTTCAAAAAAAATAAAATTTTTGTTCGTATTTAGATTTTGATTTATTTACCAATATTAATTTAAAATTGTGTGCAACGTATTTAATCTATAAGACCCTAATAGATTAAAACAGGTGGACAAAACCATGTACTGGTATCTGTCCACCTTTATTTTTCTGTTTTTGTATTTTAAACTTAGTTTTTTTAATTATTTCATTGCTTCTTCTACTGCAACAGCCACTGCAACTGAAGCTCCAACCATTGGGTTATTTCCCATTCCTATTAGTCCCATCATTTCTACATGTGCTGGTACTGATGAAGAACCTGCAAATTGTGCATCTGAATGCATTCTTCCCATTGTATCTGTCATACCATATGATGCTGGTCCTGCTGCCATATTATCTGGATGTAGTGTTCTTCCTGTTCCTCCACCTGATGCAACTGAGAAGTATTTTTTACCTGCTTCTATTCTTTCTTTTTTGTATGTACCTGCTACTGGGTGTTGGAATCTTGTTGGGTTTGTAGAGTTTCCTGTGATTGATACATCTACATCTTCAAGCCACATGATAGCTACACCTTCTCTAACATCATTTGCTCCATAGCATTTTACTTTTGATCTTTCTCCATCTGAGTATGGAATTTCTTCTACTACTTTTACTTTTCCTGTGAAGTAGTCAAAGTCTGTTTTTACATATGTAAATCCATTTATTCTTGATATTACTTGTGCTGCATCTTTTCCTAATCCGTTTAAGATTACTCTTAGTGGTTCTTTTCTAACTTTGTTTGCTGATTTTGCAATTCCTATTGCTCCTTCTGCTGCTGCGAAACTTTCATGTCCTGCTAAGAAAGCAAAGCATTTTGTTTTTTCTGAAAGTAGCATTGATGCTAGGTTTCCATGTCCTAATCCTACTTTTCTGTCATCTGCAACAGATCCTGGAATACAGAATGCTTGTAATCCTTCTCCAATTGCTTTTGCTGCATCTGCTGCTTTTGTACATCCTTTTTTTATTGCGATTGCTGCCCCTAATGTATATGCCCATGCTGCATTTTCAAAACATATTGGTTGTACTCCTTTTACTATTTCATATGGATTAAATCCTTTATCTGTACATATTTTTAATGCATCTTCAAAATCTTTTATTCCGTATTTTTCCATTACTGGTTTTATTTGGTCTATTCT
>CALXHD010000047.1 GCA_944388015.1 uncultured Clostridia bacterium
CCACCTTGTTGCATCTGCTCCTACTGTGTCTAGTAATGTTATTGGGTCTACTCCGTTTTTCTTAGATTTTGACATCTTCTGTCCGTGTTCATCTAATACATGTCCAAGTACTATGCAGTTTTCAAATGGTGTTCTTCCAAAAATGCAAGTTCCTATTGCTGTTAATGTATAGAACCATCCTCTTGTTTGGTCTACTGCTTCTGATATAAAGTCTGCTGGGAAGTTATTGTCAAACATTTCCTTATTTTCAAATGGATAATGCCATTGTGCAAAAGGCATTGAACCTGAATCAAACCAACAGTCTATTACTTCTTTTGCTCTTTTCATTTTCTTACCACATTTTGGACATTTTAATTTTACTTCATCTATATATGGTTTGTGTAATTCTATATCATCTGGTACATCAATTCCTTTTTGTTTTAATTCTTCAATACTTCCTATACATTCTCTATGTCCACAATTTTCATCTTCACATGTCCAAATAGGAAGTGGTGTTCCCCAATATCTATCTCTTGAAATTCCCCAGTCTATTACATTTTCTAAGAATTTTCCAAATCTTCCTGTTCTGATTGTGTCTGGATACCAGTTTACTTTATTGTTATTTTCAACTAGTTCATCTCTTAGTTTGCTCATTGCAACAAACCAACTCTCTTTTGGATAATATAAAAGTGGTGTATCACATCTCCAGCAATGTGGATAACTATGCATATGTTTTTCTTTACTAAATAATTTATTTTCTTTTTCTAACCATTTACATATATCTTCATTACAATCTCTAACAAATCTTCCAGCCCATGGTTCTACATCTTCTACAAATTTTCCTGATTTATCTACTAAATTTATAAATGTTATTCCATTTTGTTTTGCAACTATACTATCATCTTCACCATATGCTGGTGCAGTATGTACTACTCCTGTACCTTCTGTTAATGTAACAAAATCACCATGTATTACTTCAAATGCTTTACCTTCTATCTTTCCAAATGGCATTAATCTTTCATATTTTGTTCCTAATAGTTTTTCTCCCTTAAATTCTTCTACAATCTCATATGGTATATCTTTTAAAACTGATGAAACCAGGTCTTTTGCTAAAATGTAATATTCATATTTTGGTTCATCTTCTGTTCCAACATTTACTTTAATTTCTGCGTAATCATATGATTTATTAATACTTAATGCTAAATTTGATGGTAATGTCCATGGTGTTGTTGTCCATGCCAATATATATGTATCTTTTTTACCTTCTACTCTGAATTTAGCAATACATGTTAAGTCTTTTACATCTTTATATCCTTGTGCCACCTCATGTGATGATAATGCTGTTCCACATCTTGGGCAATATGGCATAACTTTATGTCCTTCATATAATAAACCTTTTTCCCACATTTGTTTTAAGGCCCACCAAACTGATTCTATATAGTCATTATGATATGTAACATATGGGTTATCCATATCAAGCCAAAATCCTACTTTGTTTGTCATTTCCTCCCAGATTGATACATATTGGAAAACGCTTTCTTTACATTCTTTTACAAATTTTTCTACTCCATATTGTTCAATTTGTTCTTTTCCTGATATTCCTAATTTTTTTTCAATTTCAAGTTCAACAGGTAAACCATGTGTATCCCAACCAGCTTTACGTATTACCTTATATCCTTTCATTACCTTATATCTTGGTATAATATCTTTTATTACTCTTGTCTCTATATGACCAACATGTGGTTTACCATTTGCTGTTGGTGGTCCATCATAAAATGTAAAATATCTTTTACCTTCATTCATAGCAAAGTTCTTTTTTATAATGTCTTTTTCCTTCCAAATTTTTGCTACTTCTCTTTCCATCCCGACAAATCCATCTTTGAGTTCAACTTTTTTGTACATAATTAATCACTTCCCTTTCTTCAGGTTCAAATTGGTTGTAACATTGTTTTTCAACCATAATCTTCCCTTAAATAAAATTTTAAAAGCCATCCATCCATATAGGACGAAATGGCTTTTATTTTCCGCGGTACCACCTATCTTAGTAATAATATATTACTCACTTTATTATCTTTAACGCAGATTTACGACTAAACTTATTTGTAATTAACTTTCAGTTTAGCAACATAAGGTGATAATAAATAATTTTTACTTGCCAAATTCTCAGCTTTCTTTGGCTCTCTGTAAGATATTACATTATTTATGTTGTCCTTATTTTGTTTTTCTCTTTTTATTTTTATGTATTATACCATATTTTTAAAATTTTGCAATAGTTTTTAAATATATTCTATAACTTATTTAGATGAACTGTAACATTAAAGAACAAATCGGAAAGCCTTATAATTTGCAATAACTTTAACTTTCTTCTATGGCTTTCCGTTAATTTGTTCTGCGCCAAATTTATGTAATAAATTTGTGTGCAACGTATTTTCTCTATTAGAAAAGTCAGCATGACTTTCCTAATAGAGAACTGTAAATTGTACTACTTTATTTCCCCTCAAATAATCTTCTGCAAGCATTTTCTTTCCATTTTCACCTTGAAGTTCAATAACCCTAATAATTCCATCTTTTGCCTTTATTTCAAGCCCTTTTTTACTATCTGCTAAAACTATCGTACCATTTTTTGTATCTTTGTATTCATCTGTAATTGGCTTTAATTCTACCTTCCAAAATTTGACTTTTTTATTATCTATAAATGTATATGCTCCCATAATTGGGTTTAATCCTCTTACTAAATTTTTTATTTGCTCTGCTGTTTGATTTTCCCAGTCTATTTTTGCCATTTGTTTATTAAGCATTGGTGCTATAGAAAAATCATTTGGTTGCTTTTTTCTTGGGGCTTTATTTTCTCGTATCAATTCTAATGTCTTTACCAATAAATCTGCTCCTATTTTAGATAATCTTTCCCATAATTCTCCTGTTGTTTCATTCTCACCAATTTCAGTTTCTTGTTTTAATATCATATCTCCTGTGTCCATACCCTCTGCCATATACATTGTAGTTACTCCTGTTACTTTATCTCCATTTAATACTGCCCATTGTATTGGTGCTGAACCTCTATATTTTGGAAGCAAAGATCCATGAACATTTATACAACCATATTTAGGTATTTCAAGTATTTCCTTAGGCAATATTTTTCCATATGCCACAACACATATAACTTCAGGGTTTAAGTCCTTAATTGTTTGTATAAATTCATCATTATTTTTTACTTTTTCAGGTTGATATATATTTAGATTTTTTGAAACTGCATATTCTTTTACAGGAGATGGTATCATTTTCATTCCTCTTCCTTTTGGTCTATCGGGATTTGTAACAACTCCTATAATTTCATGTTTAGCTTCACAAATAGCTTCTAAAGATTTTTTTGCAAAATTTGGTGTTCCCATAAATAATATTCTCATATCAAAAATTACATTCCTTTCTAATTTTCAGTATTATATTCTAAAGTTCCTGGTATTATTTTATCAATAAATAATTCGCCTTCTAGATGGTCTAATTCGTGACTAACAGCTTGTGCTAATAATTCTTTTGCCTTTAATTTAACTTTTTTCCCATTCCTATCCAAATATTCCACTACAACTTCTGCTGGTCTAACTATCTTTGCAAATTTATTTGGAAAACTTAAACATCCTTCTTCAACCTCTTGTTCCCCTTTTGTTTTTAAAATTCTAGGGTTTATTAATACTATTGGTCCTTTATCATCATATAAATCTATAACAACTATTCTTTTTAATATTCCTACTTGTACAGCTGCTAAACCTACACCATTATATTTATGCATTGTTTCTATCATATCATCTATTAACTCTTGTGTTTTTTCATCTATGTTTTCTACTTCTCTCGATTTTTTATATAAGATTGAATCTCCCTCTAATCTTAAATTTCTTATTGCCATTCTTACTCCCTTCCTTTCACTCCTATTATATCATATTGTTTGGATTAACATCTATTGATATCTTTGTATTTTTTAGGTTTAAAGTATATATTTGCTTTAATGTTTCATTAAATATATTATTTATTTCATCATCCATTATTCCTTTTGTAATTATTCTCCATCTATACCTATTTTGAATTTTATCTATCGGTGCTGGCATTGGTTTAAAAATTGTACATTTATTTTGTAATTCTTGTTTTAATTTTGTATATGTTTGTAATGATATTGTTTTTACTTCTGTCTCGTTTGTCCCTTCAAACCTCATTACTATTATATCGCAAAATGGCGGATATTTCAACTGTTTTCTTAAAGCTACTTCTATCTTATAAAATTCATCATAATTTTGTTTTTGAGCCGTTCTTATACTAAAATTATCAGGATTATATGTTTGAATTATAACTTTACCTTCTAATTTTTCTCTTCCAGCTCTTCCTGCTACTTGTGTTAAAATTTGAAAAGTTCTTTCATTTGCTCTATAATCATCTATATTTAAAGAACTATCTGCTGCTATTACACCTACTAAAGTTACATTTGGAAAATGATGCCCTTTTACTACCATCTGTGTTCCAATTAAAATATCTATATTTTCATTTTTAAATTTATTTAATATTTGTTCATGTGAATTTTTTTTAGTTACTGTATCTATGTCCATTCTTATTGTTGTACTATTTGGAAATTGTTTTTTTATTTCTTGTTCTAATTTTTGTGTTCCTGTTCCAAAATATCTTATTTTATCGCTCCCACATTCTGGGCATATCTTTACAACTTTTTGTTCTGCTCCACAATAATGACATTTTAATTTATTTTCATATCCATGGTATGTCATACTAACATTACAATTTTTACATTTTACTGTATAACCACAATTTCTGCACATTATAAATGTAGAGTATCCTCTTCTATTTAAAAATAATATTGTTTGATGTTTTTCTCTTAGATTCTTCTCTATTTCTTTATATAACTCATTACTTAACATTGAATGATTTCCATTTGCAAGTTCTTGTTTTAGGTCAATTATTTGAATTTGCGGTAAATGTGCCTCATTTGCTCTTTTAGTTAGCTTAAGTAATGTGATTTTTGGTTTTTGTTCTAATGTTGCTTGATAATATGTATTAATATCTGGTGTAGCACTTCCTAATACTAATGGAATCTGCTTTTTTAATGCTATTTCATTTGCTAGTTCTTTAGCTTGATATCTTGGTGTTGATTCTGATTTATATGAACTATCATGTTCTTCATCTATTAATATAATTCCTAAATCTTTAACTGGTGCAAAAATTGCAGATCTTGCACCTATTATTATTTTTGCTTTATTTTCTTTTATTCTTATCCATTCATCATGTCTTTCTCCTTTTGATAGCTTACTATGTAATACAGCTATTTTTTCTTTTCCAAATCTTGAAACAAATCTTTCTATCATTTGTGGTGTTAATGAAATTTCTGGTACTAGCATTATTGCAGATTTATTATTATTTATTACTTTCTCTATTAGCTGTAAATATATTTCTGTTTTTCCTGACCCTGTTATTCCATATATTAAAAATTGTTCATATCTATTTTCGTCTATAGCTTTTTCTATTTTTGTATATGCTATTTTTTGTTCTTTATTTAATTCATATTTTTCTGTTTTTGGTATATTTTTATTTATTAATGGATTTCTTTCTATTTTTTTTTCTACTAATTCTAGATAATCATTTTTAATAAGTGTGTTTACTATTGCTCTTGAGCAATCTGTAAACATCTCTATTTCCGGTATTGTAGCACCTTCATTATCTTTAATAAATTTTAAGATTTTTCTTTGTTTTTCTGATTTTATATTTCCTGTTTCTATCTCATATTCTATTTGTTCTTTATCTTTTTTTAAATATATTGTATTAATTGTTTTATCCTGTATTTTATTTTGCTTTGTTCTAGTTCCTGGTGTTTGCATTAATTTTATACAATCTGATATATTACAAAAATATCTTTTAGACATCCATTTGGCAAGTTCAATTTGCTCTAGCTCAAGTCTATCTCCTAGTTCTGCTATATCTTTTACTTCATATTCTGTTTTATCTTTTATATTTACTACATATCCTTCTTCTAGTTCTTTTTTTCTTCCAAATGGAACTAATACTTTTGTTCCAATATAAATAAGGTCTTCTAAATTTTTTGGAATATTGTAATCAAATGTTTTATTTAAACTTCTAGCTGTTGTATTTATTATTACTTCTGCTATCATATTTCCTCCTATTTTGCTTATAATTAAGTAACATTATATCACACCATATTATAAAATTCTATTGATTTTATTAAAAAATTTGTGCTATAATTAGTTCTATAATTACAATTCACAGTAATTATTAGCTTGAAATAAAAAGGAGATTAAATAGGTATGAATGAAGATAAATTTGTAATTACTAAAAAAGCAGGTATTTATGGAATTGTAGGAAATATAATACTACTTATTATTAAAGCTATTGTTGGCTTTGCAACAAGAAGCCAAGCTATGATAGCAGATAGTGTAAATAGTGCTGGCGATATTTTTGCCTCTCTTATGACATTTATCGGTAACAAAATTGCAAGTGCACCACATGATGATGACCATAATTTTGGTCATGGGAAAGCAGAATATATTTTTTCTATGTTTATTAGTATTTCAATGATTGTTGTATCAGCAAAATTATTATATGATTCTGTTATTACTTTAATTGCAGGAAGTGAACTTAGGTTTTCATGGTTTCTAATTTTTGTGTGTATTATTACAATCTCAACTAAACTAATTTTATTTTTATATACTAGACATTGTTACAAACTATATAAAAATATATTATTAGAAGCAAATATGAAAGACCATAGAAATGACTGTGTTGTAACCACATTTACATTAATTTCTACAATTCTTAGTATATTTGGTATTTATTGGTTTGATAGTATTGTTGGTATTGGAATTTCTATTTGGATTTGTTTTACTGGTGTTACAATTTTTATTGAAAGTTATAAAGTTTTAATGGATATCTCTGTTGATGAAAAAACTAAAGATACTATTTTAGATATTGCAAGAACTTATCCTGGAATACAATCTGTATCAAATATCGCTTCAAGTCCTGTTGGAGACAGATATACAATATTTATTGTAATTTGTGTTGATGGTAATATGTCTACTTTTGAAAGCCATAAATTAGCTGATTCATTAGAAAAAAGTGTTACAAAACTTGATGTTGTTTATAAGACTTTTGTACATGTTGAGCCTGTTTAAAGCTCCACATATTTGAAACTATAATGTATCCTAAAAGACAAATCGGAAAGCCTTAAAACTTGTAGTAATTTAACTTTTTATCCGAATTTTTCTATATATTAATCATTTGCTTTTATGAAATTTTTAAATATTAAAATCCTTAAATATTTCATCACAACTCCTTTGTAGAATTTTGTTACATTTTGCGAAAATGCAAAAAAGATATATAAAAATGACAATTTAACATTATATATATCTCTTCTTATTCTAAAAAATTTTTATTTAATAGAGTCTATCCAAATTTTTCGACTTAATTATGTCTCTATTTTATATATCCATCTTGTATTGATTGTTTAAGCTGATTAATTACAGCTATTGCTATTTTAGTATAACCTGCATTATTAAAATGTACTTTATCTACCATATATTGACTTGCATTTGTTTTATCTACTCCCATTAGCTCTTTTAATTGAATTACTGGATACCCATATTCTTGTGCAATAATTTATTGTTATATGTTCTTCTGTAGGTTCGGAATCACCTTGTATTTCGCTAGCAAGATATTCTCCATTTGGTGTTACCCATGCAGTTCTTGTATCTGCTGTTACTCTTGTTCCTCCTATTCCTCGATTCACTTGTTGAATATTATAATATTGTGCAATTTTTCCTAGCCATGTTTTATTACTAGTTGAACTTCCTGCTGTTAAACTATCTCCATATCCTACTACAATTTTATCATCTAATATGTTTTCTGCTGTTGTTTCATAATAATATTCCATTTCTACGCTATTTTTATCTGATATTAGACCTGCAATTTCTAAATATTTCGCATTTGGATATTTATTTATATCAAAAACAATATAGCTACTATCATATTCATCTGATGTCATATTATGAACAACTTGCAAATTTTCATCTAACATAATCAAATTTAGTGGATCTACGCCATTAATATAAAATGGAACATTAGCTATCGGTTTTATGAATGCAAAGTTTCTTAATGATCCATAACTTTCTGTAGCATAATCAAAATATATATTTGAATTTAATACTCTATCATAAAAAATTCTATCTTTATTCAATTTATTTGGGATTCCACTTTTATAATTAACTATTCCAAATGGTTCATATACCATATTATTAATCTCATTTTTTCCCACCCAAACACTTTCCATATTTTTTTCATTTGTTATTGTTGGATAATTGTTATTTCTAAAACTTATAACCATATATTTAGCGCCTTTTGGTGTTGTAAACCCTTGATTAATAATGGCGTAATTACCTCCGTTGTCCATAGATATATATGCTTCATCTTCATCATAATAATTTATAGTTTGAATGGTTCTATTACTTATATAACTTACATTTTCCTCTATTTCAATTTTATCTGTGGATATAAATTTTTCATTGCTACTTTCTTCTCCTCCATACGTGGCTATTCCGTATTTTAGAGTTGATAAATCTACTAAATTATTACTTTTTCTTTCTACACTAGCTAGTGTTCCACTATAAATATCAGAAATTAGTATCTCATAATTCTCTTTTGTTGTAGTTAATATTGTTTCATCTGCTGATACGGTTCCATGTTCCCCTAATATTTCATAAAATTCTTCTTCATTTATACTTCCCAAATTTTCTATTTGCTTATCTGCAATATCTAACTGTATTTGCTCGATTATTTCTGCTTTTTCTGTCTCTTCTCTTGCTTCAACTGCTCTTTGTATTATTCCATTTTCTCCACTAATAGCCACAATTGTCACTCCTGCTAATATTAAGAGCACTATGATGTATAGGAAATTACTGATGGTTAGCCAGTAAAAAAAGTTTCCTCTAATACCACTTTTATATTCTGGCTAACCAGCTGTACATTTTATTTTCTTTTTATTCAAAAATAAAAAATTATTCTCTTTTCCTGAAGAAAAAACTCATGAACTTTTATTATGTTCAATTTGAAAGCAAAATATTAGAATCAGAACCTGCTGTGCCAACTATTTCATCTAAAATTGCACAATTTCCCGATATTTTTAATTGTATTCCTTCTGCTGTACATGCTTGCCAAAAACATCCTTGATAATCCATTTGTCCGTCTATCATTTGTCCTGTAACATTCGCATCAATTTTCAGTTCTCCCTGTAAATTTGTACAGCCATCAAAAGTGTTAATCAAATTATTTACATTACTTGGTATTCTTTTTACCGTTGTTAAACTTGTACACTTGGAAAAAGTAGCATGCATGTTTATTGCACTTTCTGGTATATTAGGTGCTATAATTAAATTACTACATTCTGAAAAGGTTGCTTCCAAATTTGTTGTATTATTTGGTATATCGCAAACATCAACTAAACTTGTACATCCTCTAAAAGTCCATGATAGATTTTTAACATTCTTTGGAAGTTTTGAAACTGTTTTTAGTTTTTCGCAACCATAAAAAGCACCTTGCATATTTTCTATACTATCTGGCAAATATTCTATATTGATAATGTTGCAATATCTAAACGTATTATATATGCTCGTTACTGTATTTGGTATTATAGGTAATTCTTCAAGTGTTTCAATACCATCAAAAGTAAAAGCTAAATTGGTTACTTTTTTAAATTCTGTATCTTCTGAACCTTTTATATATTGTGGTATTGTTCCTTCTATTCTTCCATCTATTATTTTACCTTTGTATCCACTACTCCTTACTCCTGTTGCAGCTAAAGATTCTTCATCATTTAGTCCATAGTTTCCATCATCCAATAAGGTATATTCCCATAAATCCATATTTACTGCTCTTCCATCTGCTCCTACTCCTATTGCTGTGCTTGTTTTTTGATCAGGATGTTTTTCTACATTTGCTAATACCCTATCCCAATCTATCCCCATATATTCATTTATTGTATCTTCATAACTGTTTAACGTATTTTGTTCAATCTTTTCAGCTTCTTCCGTTTCTTCTCTTGCTTCCACAGCTCTTTGTATTATTCCATTCTCTCCACTTATTGCTACTATTGTTATACCTGCCAAAATTAGTAAAATAATTATACTAATTACCAAAGCTATGAGTGTTATTCCTCTTTCGTTTTTTCTTACCATTTGTTTTCCCTCCATTTTTATAGATTTTTATTAAGTATAAAACTTAATAAAAATTTTAAATTGGTACATCTCTTGTGTGAGTAAGTCTATATCCTTTTTATCTTTCGGTTTTTGTGTAAATTTTTTTATTTTTCTATTGCATATTTTTCACTCATATGGTATATTTGAGGTATAATATTTTTTCATTAAGTTTTATACTTAATGAAATTTGGATTTTTTATTAATTCGCAAGTAATTTAAGCTAATTTATTAAAGTTTAAATATTTTCCTTGTCATTTCATAACATTTATGTTAATATATTTTCAACCTTATATTTCAAATTATTTTTTCTTTGGCAGTTCTGCCAATAATTCATTTTAAAATTAAATATTTATACGAAAGGCAGGTGAAAGCCTATTGTCTAATAAACTTTTAAATCCTAAAAACGATTATGTTTTCAAGCGTTTATTTGGTCACGTTGGTAATGAAACTATTACTAAAAATCTACTAAGCTGTATTTTACAACTTGATATTAC
>CALXHD010000048.1 GCA_944388015.1 uncultured Clostridia bacterium
TGTTATTCGACAACATTTCAAAAGTGAGCAACCCTTACATACTTAAGGTTTTGCTCACTTTAACTGTAAAACTCAAGATCTAGTAACCTATTTTATCACATTTTTATGTGAAATACTAGTATATTTCTTTATTTTATGATATACTTTGAAAAAGTAAATTTTATTTACCTATAAAAGCTATTTTGAAGAACTTTATTTTACTTGTAGAACTAATTATTAGTGCTATTTTATTCCTTATATTAAAATAATATAAAGAACATATAAAAAAAGAGGAGAATAATATAAAATGGAGATTACTCTAGAAATTTTAAATAAATTAGAAAAAATAGGAAAAGGTGCTTGTGCAGATGTGTACAAATATGGAGATAAGGCACTAAAAATCTTGAATGAAAGTGGAAAGGCAATGGTTAATTTACTAGAAACAAGTAAATTAGAAGGTATTAAAAATGATACCTTTATCTTACCAGAACAGATATTAACAGGTACAGATGGTAAAACTATTGGATATGTACTAGAATTAGTTAATGGACAAGCATTTATAGATGATAACATAATAAAAAATATTGATTTTGATACATTAAAAAGGTCAATAGAAAAAGTAGAACAAGATTTGCAACAATTATCAACTAATAAAATTATATGTAATGACTTAAATCATAAAAATATTATGTGGGACTCTAAAGTACGGTTGTATTAAAATTATTGATACAGACAGTTTTATTGTAAATGATGATTTAACAGAACAACAGATATATGGAATGAATTTAGAACAATTTAATAATCAAATAGAATTGGCATTAGGAAATAGTGGAAATACAAGATTACAAGTATTAAGAAACAATCCTAAATTTGCAGAAATTCAAAGAAAATATGTTATTGAACAAATGAAAGGTCAAAATCCATCAGTTACTATTGTGATAGATTGTTTAGTTAATATTGCTGAAGAACAATTTGGAAGAAAATTTAGCAATCTACAAGAAATAGAGCAAGCTATACAAGAAAGTGAAATACAACAAGAAGATGAGAGCAAAAAAGTATCTTTTGAAGAATATAAAAGTAAAAAACAACAAATTACTGAAAAACAAACTGAAAGTATTGGAACAAGTAAAATAGGAATAAAGCAAAGGATTGCAAATTTTCTAGCAGACAAAACACTAGTAAGAAAAATACCATTTATTGATAAATTTGTAGAAAGAGAACAAAGATTGCTTCCAAAAACAACACAAGAACAAAGAGAAGATAAAACAACAGCACATGCTAAATTTGAAGATGAAATATCTGAACATGGAAAATATAAAAACTTATTTCTTGGAAAACCAGTTAGAAATATATCTCTTCAAATAGATAGACAAAAAAATCTAGAATCTAGTTCAATGGCAGATCAAAAAAAAATTGTACAAATGAGAAAGAAAATGGATGGAAAGTCATTAGAAGATGATTTATAATCTAAATTTAATATATTTATGTCAAGCCATAAAAATTAGTACAAATTTTATGGCTTGATGATTTGTAAAATACTTTTTAATAAAGTATCTTGTCAAAATTTCCAGTTTAGATCTTTCTTGTTTATAAGCTATTACCATTCCTTTTTATAATTTATTAACTCTAATATATATCCTACTAAACAATAAGGAGCTAGCATAAAAGCATATAAAAGAATATAGATAATAAATGCCAATATACTTCTTTTTTCTAGTTTACAATCAATTTCTTTCATCATATTTTTTCTCCTAATTTCAATTAATAAGCATAGTAACAAACCAAAAGGAATTACAAGTAATGATATCCAACCAATTAACAGTGGATTTCCTAAAATTAATAAAATTAATCCTAAAGGTACAAATATAAGAAGAGCCAAATCTATAAAAGGGAAAAAGATATTTAAAAGCATTAATAATCTAGATTTTATATTCATTTTTTTAGATTTAAATACTTTTACTTTCTTAAAAGCCTCAATCATACCTCTAGCCCATCTTTTCCTTTGTTTACCTAAAGATTTAAGATTTTTTGGTACTTCAGTATAAGCAATTGCATTTTTTGCAAAATTAGTTTCATAACCTTTACTTAGTAATTGCCAGGTCAGAACAATGTCTTCACCTACACAGTTCTCCCATCCTCCAACTTCTTTAAGAACTCTAGTTTTATAGGCACTAAAAGCACCCTGAGCAACTAATGTTGAGTTATAATTACCTTGAACAAATTTAACTCCAAATATACCTAAAGTATAATCCCATTCTTGTAATTTTGTAATAAAACTTTTTTTGGTATTTTTAATAAATAAACATCCAGCCGTAGCCACAGTTTTTTTATTAGAATTTCTTAATTTATTCATGATATTTTTTACTGCTAAAGGATGCAAAATAGTATCTCCATCTATTGTAATAGTATATTCTGTACTTACTTTTTCTAAACCTTTGTTAAGAGCATACGCTTTCCCAGAGTGAGGCATTTCTATAATAGTTGTGTTAGAATCTAAATTCATTGATCTTAGAAGTTTTAAAGTCCCATCTGTTGATCCGTCATCTATAATATTTATATATATATTTCCACAATATTTTTGATTTTCAATTGATTTAAGAGTTTCTTTTATTGATTTTTCGGCATTATATACTGGTATTAAGATAGTGACATCTTCATCTTTTTTTGTACATTGTTTTTTATCTTTTTTATTAAATAATAAGCTAATAAAATTAAATACATAAACAAACCCTGGAATTATAGCTATAAAAGTTACTAAATAAATAGCCAAAAAATATCCCCAATAGCAAGCTATATCATTAATCCAATTGATGTTTATGAATATTGAGCAGATAGTAAATAACAATGCAATAATAATTGATACTAAAAACATTTTATCACCTCATATTATCATATGAAAATTGTAAAAAAATGGTGATAAGTATCAAAAAATGTCGAATTTGAATATGCTAAATAGAGGTGAATCAAAATTGAATGTAAAAAAGATAATAATAATACTTTTAATAATTATAGGTATTGCATTTATAGGAGGATTTATTTTTGACTGTTATAAATATAGTCGTCGAGCAGACATTAAGATACCTATATTGCTTTATCATAATTTTGTAACAGAAGTTCCTAATAGTGATCAAGATGATTTTAAATATATAAATACACCTGAAAGCTTTGAAGAAAATATAAAAACTTTTTTAGATAATGGATATACAATAATATCAATCAAGGAATTGGCAGATGCTGACAAAGGAAAAACAGAACTCCCAAATAAACCAATTATTATAACTTTTGATGACGGATATTACAGCAATTATGAATATATCTATCCAATTTAAAAAAAATATAATGCAAAAGCTTCTATTTTTATAGTAACTGATAAAATTGGTAAAGAATTTGATGGAATAAAATATCTAGGATGGGATGAATGTTTAGAAATGCAGAATAGTGGTCTTGTAGAAATATATAGTCATAGTAAGAAGCACGTTTTTTATGATAAACTTCCTGTAAGAGAAATCCGTGATGATGTAAAAGAATCTTATGAAATGATAGAGGAACATTTAGGAAAAAAAGATTTAAAAGTATTTGCATATCCATATGGTGCATATACTGAGGAAACAGTAAGGATCTTAAAAAACAATGGAATTGATTTTCAAATATATGATATAGGAATAAATAATTTTAAAAAATTAGATAGAAATTATATTAAACGAATCAATATACCATGTGAAATGACTGGTAAAGAAATTATAGAAGATTCCATAATCTGACCTCCTTATTAAAGAAAGTTTATATTTTTAGTTTGAGATAATTACAATAATAAAACTGAGGAATAATATATAATATATAAATAAATAAAAAGTGTGAAAAATACTGCAAAAACAGTATTTACACACTCAGAATATAATTTATTTTAACATTAAAAGGCTAAAAAGTCAAATTTATAAAAACTAGATAAAGTAAGAATAACTTTGAAAAAAAGAGATAAAATAATATAAATAAATATAGTTCAACAAAATTTATTAAATACATATTTGTAAACAAAAAATATATATGCTAAAATATAAATAACTTAAGAGAAAGATAAAAAATTAAATATGTTATTAAATTACCCTGCGTAGTACGTGTAGACTGGAATTTTAGAACCAACAAATATTTAAGAGGGACTGATCTCGAAAATATGGCGTGCATGCTCACCGTTTGAATTGTGAGAAGCCCATGAGTATTTTGGTAGGTACCCACCTGTTTGTAGGAACAGGTCCTTAAAAATTCAAGACATCTTACGGCTAAGGCGGGGATTTTTTGTTGAATAGGAAAAAGCCTATTTTTCTTATTCAACAAAAAATAAAGTTGCACAGAAAAATTGTATAGCAATTTTTCGCGTCGATAAATCTTTTTTCTTGTAACTAGTCATAAAACATGGTATAATTAGCAAAAAGAATGAAGGTAGAAATATGAATATTAAACAAGCTATAGAAAAAGGAGCAGTAAATTTAAAAACAGCTAATATAGAAAGCCCCAAAGTAAAGGCTAGAATGTTGATGCAATTTATTTTGAACAAACCTAGACAATATATAATTGTAAATGATATGAGAGAATTAACATTAAGTCAGAAAGATGAGTATTTTGAATGTATAAAAAAATTAATGAATAATATGCCAATTGAACATATTACAAAACAAAAAGAATTTATGAAAATGAATTTTTTTGTAAATGAAAAAGTTTTAATACCAAGGCAAGACACAGAAGTTTTAGTAGAAGAAGTGATTAAAATTGCTAAAAAAACAAATAGCAGACAAATATTGGATTTATGTACTGGAAGTGGAGCAATTGCAGTGTCACTTGCAAAATATTTACCTAATGTAGAAATAACTGCTACAGATATTAGCTTAGATGCAATAAAAATTGCAACTAAAAATGCAATAATGAATAATGTAGAAAATAAAATAACATTTGTACACTCAAATTTATTCCAAAATATTTTAAAAGATAGATATGATATAATAGTTTCAAATCCACCATATATAAAAAGTGAAGATATAGAAATCTTAGATAAGCAGGTACAAAAAGAACCTAGAATAGCTTTAGACGGGGGAATAGATGGATTAGATTTTTATAGAAAAATTATAAACCAATGTTACGAATATCTAAGATATGAAGGATTTTTATGTTTAGAAATCGGATACGATCAGAAAATAGATGTTATAGAATTATTAGAAAATGAAGAAAGATTTAGTAATATATATTCAAAAAAAGACCTATATGGAAATGATAGAATAGTAATTGGACAAATAAAATTTTCTTAGTAGGAGGATAAAATGTCTTTTTCATCAGAACTAAAACAAGAATTAAGTAAAATTAATAATTTATCAAATAAAGAACAAGTAAAATATGAACTTATAGGGTATTTATTAACAAATCATGTTATAGTACAAAACAGAAATATAAGATATGCAACAGAAAGTGAATATAATATAAATAGATTTTCAAAATTACTTAGCAATTTGCAAATTAATCACAAGATAGAAGTAGAGGGAAATTTATTTGCTATAATACTAAAATTAAAAGAAATAAACTTTTTGGAATTTAAAGAGAAAAGTAATAAAATAAGATATACAGATTTAAAAATAAATAAAATGACATTAGAAGACAAAAGATCTATAATAAGAGGTACATTCTTAGGGTCAGGTTCAATAAATAATCCTGAAAATAGTTACCATTTGGAGATTATATTTTCAACAGAAGAGAATTTAGATTTTATAATTGAGATATTAAAACAAGATTTTAATATAATTGTAAAAAAGTTGGTAAATAACAAGATTTTACTGTATATAAAAGAAGGAGAAACTATTTCTAATTTTTTAGCTTTAATTGGAGCTAATAAAGGTATTTTAAAATTTGAAGATATTAGAGTACAAAAAGAGATGAGAAGTAAAGTAAATAGACTTGTAAACTGTAAAACAGCTAATATGAATAAAACTATAAATGCTTCAATTGAACAGATAGAGGCAATAAAAAAATTACAAGACCAAAAAAAGTTTAATTTATTGGACGAAAATTTAAAAGAAATTGCTTTATTACGTTTAGAAAATCCAAATATGTCACTGATAGAATTGGGAAAAAATCTAAAAAAACCTTTAGGAAAGTCAGGTGTAAATTATAGGTTGAAAAAAATAATAGAAATAGCAAATTCACTATAAAAATATTTGAAAGGAAGTATAAATATTGCAAAAAAAAGAATTAGGTGTGTATATACATATACCATTTTGTGCAAAAAAATGTATATATTGTGATTTTATATCTTTTGAAAATAAATTGGATTTACAATGTCAATATGTGGAGAAATTATTGGAAGAAATAAATAATGAAAAAGATTTGTTTAAGGATTATAAAATTACGACAATATATATAGGAGGGGGAACTCCATCTATTATTAATGAAGATTTAATAGGTAAAATTTTGAGTATGATTGATAGAGAAAGTGATGCAGAAATAACCATAGAATTAAATCCAGGAACTGTAACTAAACAAAAATTAATAAATTATAAAAATTTTGGGATTAATAGATTAAGTATAGGTTTGCAATCAACTAAAAATGAGATTTTAAAACAGATTGGAAGAATACATAATTATGAAAAATTTTTGGAAAGTTATAAATATGCAGAAGATGTGGGGTATGATAATATAAATGTGGATTTAATGATAGGTATACCAAATCAGTCAATACAAGATATAAAAGACAGTATTAATAAGATAGTTAATTTAAAACCTGCTCATATTTCGGTGTATTCACTTATTATTGAACCAAATACTCCATTAGAAAATATGGTAGATAAGAATATATTAAAATTGCCATCAGACGAAGATGAGAGAATGCAGTACTCATATGTTAAAAATTCATTAGAATTAAAAGGATATAAACATTATGAAATATCTAATTTTGCTATTGATGGGAAATATTCAAAACATAATATGAATTGCTGGGAACAGAAAGAATATATTGGTTTTGGAGTTTCAGCACATTCGTATATAAATAAAAAAAGATTTTCTAATATAGAAAGTTTAAATGAATATTTAAGTGAAGATTATAAAAAAATAAAAATATTGCAAGAGGTTCAAAATATTGAGGACGAACAAAAAGAATATATGTTATTAGGTTTAAGAAAAATAGATGGTATAAAAATTTCAAAATTTAAGGAGAAATTTAATGGACAAAATCCAATTTTTTTGTTCAAAAAAGAACTTGATAAATTAGTAAAACAGGAGCTATTACAAGTTGATTTAGATAATATTAAATTAACAAGAAAAGGTTTAGATTTAGCTAATCTTGTTTGGGAGGAATTTGTTTAGATGAAAGATAGAAAAACACTTGAATGGAGAAGGCTTGATAATTCAGCAAAAATATTTCCAATATCTGCTGGTAAAAAATATAGTACAGTATTTAGACTTTCAGCAGTATTAAAAGAAGTGGTTAATCCATTATTGCTAGAAAAAGCGGTTAAAATTGCATTAGAAAAATATAAATCTTTTAAAGTAAGGTTAAGAAGCGGTTTTTTTTGGAATTATTTAGAATATAATTCTGAAGAACCTATTATAGAAGAGGAAAAAGATTATCCATGTAAATATATTAATCCTAAAACTAATCATTATTATTTGTTTAAAGTAACATATTTTGATAAAAAAATAAATATTGATATTTTTCATTCTTTAACAGATGGAAATAGTGGTAGTATGTTTTTTAGGGAGATAATATATAGTTACCTAGAGATGTCTCATCCTGAAAATTTTACAGAAGAGCTTAGAAAATATAGAAAAATAGAGTATAATACAGAAGATAGTTATATAAAAAATTATGATAAAAAATCTAAAAATAACAATTCAGGAAAAAAAGCATATATATTAAAAGGTAGAAAATTACCCTTAGGGGCTGTTTCTGCTATTCATGAGATAATAAATTTAGAGGAATTAAAGAAAGAGACAAAAATTAATAATTGTACAATTACTCAATATTTAACAGCAGTTTTAATATATTGTATTTATAATGCGAATTTTTTAAAGCAAGGTAACAAAAAAATAAATAAGCCTATAAAAATATGTGTTCCTGTTAATTTAAAAAAATTTTTTCAATCACAAACAATTTCTAATTTCTTTTCATATTTAACTGTCGAGGCTGATATAGGTGAGATGAAACTTTATAGTTTTGATAAAATATTAGAATTTGTAAAACAAGATTTTAAAAAGAAATTAACAGATGAAGAAATTAAAAAGACAATGTCATTTAATGTAAAATTAGGAACAAATCCTTTTATAAAATCTATACCTCTAGTTTTAAAAAAGCCTATTGTGAGATTAGCATATATAGAGATTAGAAAATATACAACGATGACGTTTTCTAATATTGGTAGGATAGGTATTATAGGAAAATATCAAAAATATATTGATGACTTTTTCATGTTAATTGCCCCTGAGCCAGTAGAAAAAATAAAATGTTCAGCATGTTCTTACGAAAATAAGATTGTAGTTACTTTTACATCAATACTTAATAATTGTGAGATAGAAAGAGCATTTTACAAGTTTTTTAAAGACAAAAAAATTAATATTAGAATAGAAAGTAATGGTGTTTTAGATGTTATATCCGAATAAGTTAAACAGAAAAAAAGGAGAATTTATTATAAAAATTCTAATTGGTGTATCTATAATTATAGCAGTGTTATTGATTATAATAAATAAAATTTGTACACCACAAGTTAGATGGGCTGGTTTGGCAAATGCCGGAATTATATATATATGGATAACAGTGTTGTATTCTATTAATAGAAATACAAATATTGCAGCACATGTATTATTACAGATGGTTGCAATATCTATATTAACTAGATATATTGATTATAAAACAGGTTCAAAAGGGTGGTCATATACGTATGCAATACCTATTGTAATTATTATTGCCAATATTACAATGTTTGTTTTAACAATTATTAGTCATAAAAAATATATCAGGTATGCAATTTATCAATTACTAGTATGTTTATTTAGTATTTTACCAATCTATATAATATATGAAAATTTATCTAAAAATCTAGTAATGAGTTATGTTGCAATGGGTGTTTCTATCGTTAACCTAATTCTTACTATATGTTTGTGTGCTAGAGACTTGGGAGATGCTATAGTTAGAAAGTTTCATGTATAAGTAAAAATAACATAGTTTTGCAATTATAAACTGTATTCAAAAAAGATTAAAATAATAATATTATAATACTTAAATTGCAAAGACTATGTTATTTTTAGGCTTTACATATGGTATTTATAATGGTATAATTGGAAAATAGAAGAAATTTCAAAAATCTATAGAAATTATATAGATGTAATGGTTTATGGGTACCCATTTAAAAACCTAAATATATTATACAAGGAATGTGAGTAAAAATGAAGATTACAGATAAAATCACATGGGTAGGAAAAACAGATTGGGAATTAAAAAAATTTCATGGTGATGAATTTACAACAGTAAATGGTTCATCATATAATAGTTATCTTATAAGAGATAAAAAAACAGTATTAATTGATACAGCATGGCTTCCATATGATAAAGAATTTGTTTCAAAATTAAAAGAAGAGATCGATTTAAATAAAATAGATGCAGTAATTGCATTACATGGAGAGATTGACCATAGTGGAGCTTTAGTTGAATTAATGAGAGAAATGCCTGAAAATACACCTATTTATTGTACAGCAAATGGTGTTAAATCAATAAAAGGACAATATCATAAAGATTGGAATTTTCAAATTGTAAAGACAGGGGACAAGCTAGAACTAGGAGATAGTGATTTAACATTTATTGAAGCACCTATGTTGCATTGGCCAGATACAATGTTTGCATATATGAGCAAAGAAAATGTGTTATTTAGTTCAGATGGATTTGGTCAACATTTAGCTTCTGAATTTTTATATGCAGATGAGGTGGATCAAGATATCTTATTTGCAGAAGCTTTAAAATATTATGCAAATATATTAGCTCCATTTGGAATGATGGCTATAAAGAAAATTAATGAAATTTTAGCTATGAATTTACAAATTGATATGATCTGTCCTAGTCATGGTTTGATTTGGAGAAAAGATCCAACTCAAATTGTTAAAAAATATTTAGAATGGGCTAATAATTATCAAGAAAATCAAATTACAATTATTTACGACACTATGTGGAATGATACGAGAAAAATGGCAGAAGCTATTGCGAAAGGTATACAAAATAAAGATAAAGAAGTTACAATTAAATTATTAAACACAGCCAAAAATGATAAAACAGATGTATTAACAGAAGTTTTTAAGTCTAAAATGATTATAGTAGGTTCTCCAACTGTTAATAATGGATATTTACATTCTATTGCTGGTATTTTAGAAATGATAAAAGGAATGAAACTAAAAAATAAAAAAGCAGTAGCTTTTGGCAGTTATGGTTGGAGCGGAGAAGCAGTTAAACAAATATCTGATTACCTAAAAAATAGTGGTTTTGAAGTAATAAATGATGGATTTAGATGTTTATGGACTCCTGATGAAAAAGTGGAAAAAGAATTAGAAAAATTTGGAGAAGAGTTAGTGTAAATGAAAAATATAAAAGATTATAATATTGACGAATTAAAAGATGAATTACAAAATATGGGAGAAAAGCCATTTAGAGCAGAGCAAATTTTTAAGTGGCTATTTCAAGATAAA
>CALXHD010000049.1 GCA_944388015.1 uncultured Clostridia bacterium
AAGAATCTCATATTGTTGATGTTGCAAACTTTTTAAATACAATGGGAGAAGACATTAGAGGTGCTGGTACAGATATTATAAAAATTAATGGTGTAAAAAAATTAACTGGAAATTGCACTTATTCTGTAGTTCCTGACCAAATAGAAGCAGGTACTTTTATGCTTGCAGCCGTAGCTACAAAAGGTGATTTATTAATAAAAAATTGCATTACAAAACATTTGGACTCAATAACTGCTAAAATTTTAGAAGTAGGTGGACAAGTTGAAGACTATGGTGATAGTCTACGTGTATATTGTAACAAAAGACCTTTAAAAGCAAATATTAAAACATTGCCTTACCCAGGTTTTCCAACAGACCTACAACCACAAATGGGAGTTGTATTATCTTTAGCAGATGGTACAAGTATTATTAATGAAAGTATTTGGGAGTCACGTTTTCAATATACTCAAGAATTAAATAAAATGGGTGCAGATATTATGGCACAAGGAAAAACAGCTATTTTCCAGGGAGTTGATCATTTAAGTGGTGCACCTGTATATTCTTCTGATTTACGTGCCGGAGCAGCTTTAATTATTGCAGGAACTGCCGCAAATGGGATTACAGAAGTATATAATCTAGAGCACATTGATAGAGGCTATGAAAATATAGAAGAAAAATTTAGAGCCATAGGAGCAAACATCGAAAGAATATCTTATTAATATAACAAATATCAACAAAAGAAGGAAGTAATAATAATGCTAAATTTTTGTAGTTTATTTAGTGGAAGCAGTGGGAATAGCTTACTAGTAAAAACAGAAAATACAAATTTATTAATTGATGCTGGTGTAAGCAGTAAGAAAATAGAAAATGCACTAAATTCTTTAGACATTTCCCCTTCTACTTTAAGTGGAATATTAATTACACACTAAAATACTGATCATGTTCAAGGTCTTGGCACATTTGATAAAAAATATGATTTACCTGTATATGTTAATAAAAAAACTCTAGATGCCATGCCAAAACAAAAAGATAAAATCTCAGAAAAAAATATAAATCTATTTACTATAGAAGAAAAGTTTGAGATAAATGATTTACAAATAAAACCATTTGCTATTCCACATGATGCTGTAAATCCTTGCGGATTCTCAATTTTTAAAGATGATAAAAAAATTAGTATTGCAACAGATATAGGACATATGACAAATGGAATTTTAAAAAATTTAGACGGAAGTGAATTTATTTTACTCGAATCTAATTATGACCCAAGAGTATTAATGTATTCTAGATATCCATATTTATTAAAAACACGTATTGCTGGACCTACTGGCCACTTATCTAACGAAGCAGCAGGAAAAACAATTTCATGTTTGTTAAGGTCAGGTCTTAAACAAGTTATGCTTGGTCATTTAAGTAAAGAAAGCAATTTCCCCGAACTTGCTTATAAAACTGTTGTAGAACAATTAATATCAAATAACTATAATGAAAATTCTTTACTTTTATCTATAGCAAGTAGAGACACCATAAGTAAAGAAGTTGCAGTACAATAATATTAAGGAGTAAATAATGCTTACAATAAATATAATTTGTATTGGAAAGATAAAAGAATCTTTTTTTAAAGATGCAATAAATGAATATAGCAAACGCTTATCTAAATATTGTAAATTAAACATAATTGAACTACCTGATGAAAAAATACCTGACAAAATTAATCAGTCTATAATAGATAATATAAAAGAAAAAGAGTGTAATAATATAATTAGTCATATTCCAAAAGATACCTATCTAATTTGTTTAGATTTAAAAGGAAAGGAATTATCTTCTGAAGAATTTTCTAAAGAATTAGATACACTCTCACTTATGACTAGTTCCATTACATTTGTTATTGGAGGTTCACTTGGGATAACAACAAAACTTTTGTCACTTAGTAAAAAATCTATTTGTTTTTCTAAAATGACATTCCCACATCAGTTAATACGAGTGTTCCTATTAGAACAGCTCTTTAGAGGTTTTAAAATTTCTAATAATGAAACTTATCATAGATAATATATTTAATTGTAGAGAATAATATGTAAGGAGACCATATCTCGCATATAAGGGACTATGCGTATTTTAAATTTATATTCTAATTATTTATTTTAGAGGGGTAATAGAAAGAGATAATATATTATTCTCTACAAGATTAATAACTTAATTTAACTATTTAAATATTTTTATCTAATAGAAATCCAGCTTGACTTTTCTAATAGATAAATCAAATTTACAATTCATTTTCTATTTTATCTAGTAATTTTTTTGATAAAATCTTAATTACTATTTTTTTTATAATGAAAAATAACGAAATAAATAAAAATATTTTAAAAAACATATTATTTTGAAATTATGAATCAATGTTTAATTTCTTAAACCAAAGCTATTATACTATCTTAAAATTCTTTTGTCAACAAAAACTTTTCGACAAAAGCTGACAAAAACATTAAGATTTACGGTTTTTTACCACTGATTTTAGCACTCTTATCATTAAATTTAATCTAAAAAATTATTGAAACAGCTAATACACTAACCAAAATTCCAACTAAATCTGCTAAAAGAGAAGCATATAAAACAAATCTTGTATTTTTTATACCAACACTTGAAGAATATACGGCTATTGTATATACAGTAGTTTCCGTAGATCCCATTATTACAGCTGACATTAATCCAATATTACTATCAACACCATATGTTTTCATTATATCTGTTGCAACAGCTATTGAACCGCTTCCTGAAATAGGCCTAATTAGTGCTAGTGGCATAATCTCTGTTGGAAAATTAAATATATCTAATATAGGTGATAATAAATTTATTATAAAATCTAATATTCCTGAACTTCTTAAAGCCCCAATAGCAACAAATAGACCAATTAAAGTTGGAAATATCGAAATTAAAATTTGTATACCCTCTTTGGCTCCATCTAAAAACAAATCAAAAACTTTAATTTTTTGAAATAACCCATATATTACTATTAATAAAATTATTAATGGCATTGCTAAATTAGATAAAAAATTTATAGCACTCAATGTATATCCTCCACATTTTAAATTTTACTTTCCAATTTTTATAAAAAATTTGGTAGCTAATATACCTGCAACTGCTGAACATATTGTTGCAATCCAAACAGGAAAAATTATTTTTGTTGGATTTTCAGAACCAAGTAAACTCCTAATTGCAATAACAGTTGTTGGTATAATTTGTATAGAAGCTGTATTTAATACAATTAATGTTGCCATAGAATTTGTTAAGGTCTTTTTTTTCACATTTTTTTCTTGCATTAGCTTCATAGCCTTTAACCCAAGTGGTGTTGCGGCATTTCCTAAACCTAAAATATTGGCAATTATATTCATTGAAATTGCATTTTTTATTTGTATATCTTCTTTAATTTCGGGAAATAATATATTAATAACAGGATTTAATATTTTTGTAAAATTTTGTATTAGTGATGTTTTTGAAGCAATTTTCATTATCCCACTCCATAAGGACATAGTACCTAGTAAAGTAATAGCTAAATTTATGGCTTCTTGAGTACTACTAAAAATTGAATTATTCAAACTATCCACATTTCCCATACTTATTGCATATACAAAAGATACAATAATAAAAATTGGCCAAATTATATTTAACATAACATCACCTACAATGTTACAATTCACTTACATAATATTAGTTATTTAAAAGAATTATATACTATTTTTTAATTACAAGTGAATTGTAATCTTTCAATAAGAAGCCTAACCTTGTTGTATACGGAAAAATCTTATATGTGGTGAAGATAAAAGCCGATTTTTCCTATACAATAAAATATATTCATAATAAATGTTTTTATTCTTGACCTTAATAATTATTTATGTTATTATAAATTAAGGGATTACAAAATATAACATTGAGGAGGCAAAAATGAAATCTACTGGAATAATAAGAAAGGTTGACGAACTTGGTAGAGTTGTTATACCTATTGAAATTAGAAATAAATTTAATATATCTCAAAAAGATCCTATTGAAATATATATAGAAGGATCTTCAATTATATTAAAAAAATTTGAACCTAATTGTGTTTTTTGTGGAAATACAAAAAATCTTATAAATTACAGAGATAAACTAGTCTGTAAAAAATGCGCAGAAAAAATAGCTGGTTTAAAAGAATAATAAAAGATTAATCGAATACATGATTAGAGAATAAAAAGACACGAACTAGATAATTTTTATAACATGATCTAGTCTGTGTCTTTGTTTATGTACCAATTTTACGTAAGTCAAAATTTTATATAATGTGTTTTATTCATAATCAAACTTCATTATCTTGTTCTATCACTTTATCTTCCTTAATATCAAGTACTTCTCTAAAATATCTCATTTTTTCTTCTGCTTGTTTTAATTTGTCATCAGATAAATCACTTCTATATTTTAATGTATTTTCCCATTTTTTATCTTCTCTATCAAATTCCTTTATAATACCCTTTATAGCATCTTTATTTTGAGGATTAATATCTAAATCGTTAGCAATTTGCCAAAGTATTTCTTGATCACTCATTATATAATTACCTGATTTATAAAAATCTATACTCCTACGATACCTAGCTAATGCTTTATAATCTTCTATTTCAAATTTATCCCTTCCACTTTTCAATTTTGCAAACATTTCTGTATACTTTGATTCATATTTTTTCATATATTTTTCTGTGTCCATTTCTACTATTGGTATATTATATATAGTTGCATATTCAAACATCCTTTTTGTATTTGGATCATTTAAATTTTGATAATTAATGCTTGGTTTATCATTATTTTTACCTTTTGTAAAAACCAATATATAACTTGGCAGAATTCGCTCTTCACTATCGTTTCTAAATTGTTTTATTTTATTAGGATCTTTATATCTCGTAACTAATACTTCATCATATCTTGTTTTATTATTAAAATTAACCTTACTTTTCACATTTTGTATTTCTTTATTATAATTAGTTTGCCATACTGAAGTTCCTCCATCACTCTCGCTATATAACAATACATTTTGGGGTTCTATGTCTGAATATCCTAGTAAAATTGCATCTGAGGTTAATCCAAAAAAAGCCATTGCATCATCTCTTTCTGCTGATAATGATAATTGTGAAGAACCACCTTGTAACATAGCAAATGTTAGTGGATTTTCATTCATTTTATTTTCCACTTCAGTACGAGTTAAATTTTTATTACCTGGGTTTCTATGTCCTAAAACATGTATATTTCCCCTAAAGTCCTCTCCATTTAATTTCAAGATTTCAACTTTTTTACCATTATATTCAACACTCTGTCTTTCTCCTATAAATTTATTAGGATCAAAACAACCTTCTATCTTTTCTTTTGCATAGAATTCATATATTTCATCAAATACTTCTCCTGTATCTATTTCTAGATTCATTTGTCCGATCTCTCTATTTAGCCTATTTAAGGTATTTATATCTCCAATATCTTGAATCTTTTTTATATAGTTTATAATTTTTTGAGTACTTTCTGAAAAATATTTATCCCCACCTTTTATACCATCTATATCTTCAGTTGTTACATTAAAATATTTGCGAGATATTAAAATTTTTACTGTATCTATAAGTCCTTCATTTGAATTTTCCTGAATTTTATAATCAAAGTATTTACTTCTTATTTCTTCATATGTTTTTTTATCCATTCCAAGGTTTAACATTATTTCTTTGGCATCTAAATTTTTTGTATCTTCAAATAGTTCATAAATTAAGTCCTCTGTAGGAAGCTCTCCATATTTTTCACTATATTTTACAAAAAAATCACTGCATTCCATATTAGCCCTTAAAAAGTCATATGTTCTAAAATATATTAAAGAATTTTTAAATTTCTGATTTTTACATAATTTTAAATAATTACCTACTTGCGAATTATCAACACCATTTTTTACAGCATTTATAATACCTGCTACATCATCCATATTTAATTGATGGAAATCTTCTTCTGAGATAAAACTTATATGTTCTAAAATATCAAATGGCACTTTTTTAAGTGTTGTTTCACTATACTTTAGCATTGGACTTATTTTTTGTTTAATATATTTATTTTTACAATCATTTATATCTAGGTGTTCATAAATAATATTACCTGTTTTTCCCATCTCTTTAATATCTAACATAAATTCTAAATTATTTATCACATCAGAAATATTAGTAGTATCAAGTCCATGTTCAGAATTAGGAAATTTTTCATTCATATAATCTTGATATAATGTTTGTGTTATTATTTCCTCTGATTCATCAAGTTTATTTGGTGCTTCTTGCTTCATTCTCTTTAAAACCTGCATTATTTCTCTCTTACTTTTATTATATTGTTCTGCAATTATTTTATTTTTCAGAATTCCAATTTTTAAAGATGAATTTGCTGTAATCATAGAACTTAATTCTGCATATTTAATTCTCCATATTATCTTATCAAATAAATTAATTTTACTTTTTATCAAATTGTTATTCATTAGTATTCTCCTTTAATTTTATAAAATTTTTATAAATATCATTTTTTGTAACATTTCTATCTTTTGCAATTTTTTTAATTATTTCTTTTTTATTGAATCCTTGTTTTTCATAATATGAATAATGTTCTTCTAAACTAAAATTTTCAAATTCTTTTTGTTTTTCTTCTTTTGTTTTTTGAGCCTCTTTTTCTATTAAAATTATTATTTCTCCTTTTAAATTTTTTGCTTTTTCTATAATTTCATCTATATTACCACTAATAAATTCTTCATGTATTTTGGTAAGTTCTCTTGCAATTACAACTTTTCTATTTTTTAGTATATCTTTTAAATCTTTTAGAGTTGCTTGTAATTTATGTGGAGCTTCATATAAAATTACTGTTTGTGTACTATTTTGTATTTGTTCTAATTTCTGTTTTCTATTTTTTTTATTTAGTGGCAAAAATCCTAAAAATAAAAATGTATCTGTATCTAAACCTGAACAAACTAATGCATTTACAAAAGCACAAGCCCCTGGTATTGGTATTATTTTTATATTTTGTTCTAGACATTTTTTTATTATAATATGACCTGGATCACATATCCCTGGTGTTCCAGCATCTGAAACAAGTGCTATATTTTTCCCTTGTTTTAAATAATTAATTAATTCGCCTGATTTTATTTCTTCATTATGTCTATGATAACTAACTAAATGTTTTGAAATATTATAATGATTTAGTAATTTTAATGTATGACGTGTATCTTCAGCAGAAATAATATCTACTTCTTGTAATATTCTTATTGCCCTATATGTAATATCTTCTAAATTACCAATAGGTGTTGCAACTATATATAAATTACCATATTCCATTTATAAACCTCTTTCTAATTATTATACATTTCTTTTATTTCTTGCGAATATTCTCCATTTTCATCATATATATATAAATTTGGCATTACTTTTAAAAAATCATTTTCATTTTTTTTTCCTTTTATCAATACTAGTTTTGAACTTTGGCCAGGTTTTGAGCAAACAAATCTTATTTCTTTTGGTTCTATTTTATATTTTCTCATATAAAAACAAATATCAACTAGTCTTTCAGTTCTTTGTACCATATAAAATTCCCCCTTATCTTTTAACATATCTTTTGCAATTTTTATAAAATCTTCCAAAGTTGCTGTTATCTCATGTCTTGCAATTGTTTTTGATTCCGTAGGGTTTACTATTCCTGTATCTTTTTTCTTGTATGGTGGATTTGTTATAACAACATCAAATGTGTTTTTTCTAAAATAATTATTTAAATTTAATATTGAATCACAAATTATTTTAAAACGTTCTTGTAAGTTATTATATTGTATACTTTTATTTGCCATTTTACATACATCTTCTTGAATTTCTACACCTATAACTTTACTTAAATTTGTTTTTCCACATAATATTGTTGGTATTATCCCTGTTCCTGTTCCTAAATCTAAAACATTAGCTTTTTGTTTTATATTTTTAGCATAATTTGCTAAAATTACACTATCTATTCCAAAGCAAAAAAATTCTTTATTTTGAATTATTTTTAAGTTTTTTATTCCTAAATCATCTAGTCTTTCATTTTCTGCTAACTCTACTTTCATAAATAACCTCACATTATTTTATTTTATTCATATTATATACTATACTAGCTATTTTTTCAAGGTAAATCATTATTTGTAATCTAAATATATTATAGAAAGTTACAATTCACTTGCAACTGTAAAATATCTAAAATTATATTGAATAAATTTGGAGTTTGATTATTGTTTATTTAGAATTTCTTAAAGAATTTTACGGAAAGTGTTTAATATGAAATATTGATAGAAAAGGAATGTTTTATTATGGAGAAAAAATGTAATAAACCAAGAAAATTAAAATTCCAAGATTATAAAAAAAATACATTACAGTCTTTAAATGAAGTAGAATATTTTTTAAATAATTTTGGAAAAGCTTTAAAATGTTTAAATTTATATAAATTTTTTAAATAGCACCCTCCTGTCCATCAACTAAAATTTTAACACTATTTATTTCTGTAAGTTCTGTCATTGTTTTAGTTATGCTATTTGTCATATTATCTTTTTGTCCTTCCTCAACCCCTAATATATCAGAAGAAAAATCTATATATAAACAATCTCCTTGAGTATATGTTTTTAAAATTGTTGTATTATCAGGTATTAACTTTTTTAATTTCTCATTTTTAGGTCCTTCAATTAATAAATTAATTAATTTCTCATATGGTAAATTCATTAACTCTTTAATATCAACTAATCTAGCTTCAGGATAAAGTTCCCCTGTTTCCCTGTCTAAGAAATATAAACTTACAATTGTTTGCCTTGCCTGTGAATCTGTTATTTCTTGTTCAGGAGTATATTCCTGTATCTGATTTTCTTTTTTACTTTTAACATATTTAATTCCAAAATATCCTCCAACTATAATTATAATTAATAAAATTCCGAATATTGTGAAACTTTTTTTATTTTTCAAAGTAATCTCCTCCCTTCAATAAAAGCTATGCTTTGTTTGTCCAGTTTAGAACTATTAATTCCTTAATTTTCCATTTGACAAATATGCAATTTCCGTATAAAATATAAGTTGTATAATCAACCTTGAAAGGACTGATATAAATATGGAAAATATATTACACGTTGGTTTAGATGTTGGTTCTACAACTGTTAAAATAGTTGTAATGGATGAAAATCTAAATACAATCTATAATGATTACAAAAGACATTATTCAGATACTAAAAATACAGTATGTACTGTACTAGAAGATTTAATTAAAAGATTTCCAAATAATAAATATACAGTAGCACTAACAGGCTCAGGAGCAATGTCTGCAAGTAAATTTTTAGGTGTAAATTTTATTCAAGAAGTTGTTTCTTGTAAAAGAGTAGTTGAAAAATACATACCTGAAACAGATGTTGTTATTGAACTTGGCGGTGAAGATGCAAAAATAATATATTTTGACCAATCTATTGAACAGCGTATGAATGGTACATGTGCAGGTGGTACAGGAGCATTTCTAGATCAAATGGCTTCTTTACTTCACACAGATACTGCCGGATTAAATGAACTTGCAAAAACATATCAAACAATATATCCTATTGCATCTCGTTGTGGTGTTTTTGCTAAAACTGATATACAACCATTAATTAATGAAGGTGCTGCTAAAGAAGATATTGCAGCTTCAATCTTTCAAGCAGTTGTTAATCAAACAATAAGTGGGTTAGCATGTGGAAGACCAATTAGAGGTAATGTAGCTTTTCTAGGTGGTCCTCTAAACTATCTATCAGAACTTAGAAAACGTTTTATAGAAACTTTGCATCTAACTCCTGAACAAGTAATAGTTCCAAAAGAAGCACATTTGTTAGTTGCAAAAGGTGCTGCTATTGATTCTTTAGAATCTAAAGCTATTACTAAAGAAGAATTAGAACAAAAAATTCAAAATTTAAAAATTTCTCAAGATAATACTACAAAACCACTTGATCCTCTTTTTGCTAGTAAAAAAGATTATGAAGAATTTAAAAAAAGACATGATAAAGCAAAAATTGGTAGAAATAATTTAGATACATATAAAGGTGACTGCTTCTTGGGAATTGATGCAGGTTCTACAACAACTAAACTTGCATTAATTGATAGAGAAGGCAATCTACTATATTCTTTATATGGAAGTAATGAAGGTAATCCATTAAAAAGTGTTATGAATATGCTTAAAACATTGTATTCTAAACTTCCTGAAAAAGCAATTCTTAGATTTAGTGGTGTTACAGGTTATGGAGAAAAACTTATACAAACTGCTTTAAATGTTGATTTAAATGAGATTGAAACAATTGCACACTATACAGCTGCCAAAACTTTTGAACCTGATGTTACAGCAATTATTGATATTGGTGGTCAAGACATGAAATATATTAAAATGAAAAATGGAGCAATTGATAATATAATGTTAAATGAAGCTTGTTCTTCAGGATGTGGTTCATTTATAGAAACATTTGCCAAAAGTTTAAATTTAGAAATTAGTGAATTTGTAAAAGAAGCTATTGAATCTAAACGTCCTGTAGATTTGGGTTCAAGATGTACAGTATTTATGAATTCTAAAATAAAACAAGCACAAAAAGAAGGATATACAGTTGGAGATATTTCAGCAGGATT
>CALXHD010000050.1 GCA_944388015.1 uncultured Clostridia bacterium
ATTACAAAGCAAGATAACAAATATGTTATAAATACAGATGGTTCAGATAATAGTACATTTGCAAGTAGTTTAATGGAAACATATTTTAATACATATAAACAATATTTACAACAAAACTATTTACAAGAAAATAATTTGAATCCAAATGATGTATTTAACATTATTACAGTTGAAGAAAATGTAATTGAACAAGATAACTATTTTGCGAATTATATTAAAAATTATGCTTTCTTATTTATAATGATGGCGATAACTGTTTCAGCAACATATCCAGCGACAGATACAACAGCAGGAGAGAGAGAAAGAGGAACATTAGAAACATTACTTACATTCCCAATTAAAAGCAAAGATATAATTGTAGGTAAGTTCTTAGGAGTTACAGTATCATCAATTATTACAGGAATAATCAGTTTAATATTAGCAATAGTATCATTAGTTGTTACAAAAAATATGTTTAGTATTTATGAAGGAATAAATGTAATGTTTTCTCCACTAACAATATTATTTGCAGTAATAGTAATAATTGCATACTCATTCTTTATAAGTGGTCTATGTATTGCTATTGCAAGTACATCAAAGACATTTAAAGAAGCTCAAAGTGCATTAACACCATTAACATTTATATCATTCTTTCCAGGTATGATAGCATTTATGATGGGCATAACAACAACACCGATACTTTCAATAGTACCATTTTTAAACTTTACATTAATTTTTACAGACATAAACAACGGAACAATAAATTTATTAAATATTGGATTAATGGCTGTATCTACAATAGTTTATATAAGTTTGGTATTTGTACATATTATAAAACAATATAAATCAGAAAAAGTATTATTCGCAAAATAGAAAGAAGAACAGTAAATTATAATTTATTAGAAATTATAGTAATTTATAGAGGTAAAAAATGAAAATTGCAAAGATTATATTATCAATAGTTACAATGCTATTTGCATTACTAGGATTATTAAAAGTTATATCTTTTGATATTGCAAATCCAATAATGTTTTTAGCATTAGCTACTTTATTAGTATTGAGAAGTATTGAGTATAAGAAAAGTAGAGAAAATAGTAGTTTTATACTAACTGTTATTACAGCAGTATTTTTATATGTTGTAGTTATTTATAATGTTTTTATAGCATAATAAATTACAATTTTTAATATTTAGGAGGAGGAAAAATGTATAAAACAGTTGTTATAGAGTATTCGCCAAAAACAAATGATATGGCACAAAAGGTAGAAGAAAAGGCAAATGAAATGTCGCTACAGGGTTACGAGTTAATTACTATGTCAATTACAGGAACGGCAAAAGCAATTTTAGTATTTAAAAAAGTTTGAAAAAATATAAGATTGTTATTACAACAAAAAACTCACAGCTAAAAGAACAGATCTATATTAGAAAGGCTGATGGGATTTTTTATTAAAAATTAAAAAATATGCTATATTTCATAAAAACACTTGACAAAACCCAAAATATAGTGTAAAGTATATTTACATTACAAAAAAGAGGTAAAAATTTATGAGTGAAAAAAAAGGAGAGAACAAGGAATTACAAAACAAAATAACAATGAGTTTATTATGTGAATATTATGGAAAACTACTAACTCGGAAAACAATATGAATTCATAAATGATTACTACAATAAGGATTTATCTCTATCTGAAATAGCAGAAAATAACAACATAACAAGACAAGCGGTAAGAGATATAATAAAGAAAGGGGAGAAAAAACTTTTCCAGTATGAAGAAAAGCTGACATTTATGGAAAGGACATTAAAACAAGAAAAGAAAATAAATAAAGCTTTATTAGAAATAAGTAAAATACAAAAAGAATACTCAGATAAAAAAATAGCACATATCTTGGAAGATGTAAAAAAAGAATTAAATTGCTTACTTTAATTTACTAATAGTAAATTAAAGTAAGATAAAGTTAATATCTAAAAAAGCAAAGGAGAATAAATATGGCTTTTGAAGGATTATCTAGTCGTCTGCAAGAAATAACAAGAAAAATGAGGGGAAAAGCAAGAATAACAGACTCAGACTTAAAAGAAATGTTAAGAGAAGTAAAACTAGCTTTACTTGAAGCAGACGTAAACTATAAAATAGTAAAAGAATTTATTAATACAATTCAAGAAAAAGCATTAGGTCAAGATGTATTAAAATCATTAACACCAGGACAACAAGTAGTTAAAATAGTAAAAGACGAATTAGTAGAACTACTAGGAGGAGTAGAGAGTAGAGTTAATTTTACACCTAATCCACCTACAATAATAATGCTAGTAGGACTTCAAGGATCAGGTAAAACAACAACAGCAGGCAAACTTGCAAATCTATTTAGAAAGCAAGGTAAAAAGCCACTATTAGTAGCATGTGATATATATAGACCAGCAGCTATAAAGCAATTACAAGTAGTTGGAAAACAACTAAATATCCCAGTATTTAGTAATGAACAATCAAAAGATGTAGTACATATTGCAAAACAAGCAATAAACATAGCAATATCAAAATTAAACGATGTAATTATACTAGATACTGCAGGACGTTTGCAAATTGATGAGGAATTAATGCAAGAACTAAAAAATGTAAAATCATCTGTAAAACCACATGAGATTTTATTGGTTGTAGACTCGATGACAGGACAAGAAGCAGTTAATGTTGCAGATACATTTAACAAAGAAGTTGGAATAGATGGAATAGTACTTACAAAACTTGATGGTGACACACGTGGTGGTGCAGCATTATCAGTAAAAAAAGTTACAGGAAAGCCAATTAAATTTGCAGCAACAGGAGAAAAATTAAGTGATTTAGAAGTATTCCACCCAGACAGAATGGCACAAAGAATACTAGGTATGGGAGATATACTATCTGTAATAGAAAAAGCAGAAGAAAGTTTTGACTTAGAACAAGCAGAAAAATTAGAAAAACAGATGAGAAAAAAAGAGCTAGATTTAGATGATTATTTAGCACAACTAAGACAAGTAAAAAAAATGGGATCTTTTTCATCATTACTAAAAATGATTCCAGGTATGAATAAAATAAAAGACCTAAAAGTAGATGACAAAGAATTTGAAAAAATAGAAGCAATTATATGTTCTATGACAACACAAGAAAAAAGAAACATAAAAATTTTAAATGGAAGTCGTAGACAAAGAATTGCAAAAGGTAGTGGAACATCAGTACAAGAAATTAATAAATTCATAAAATCTTTTGAAATGACACAAAAAATGATGAAACAATTAAAAAGCAACAAAGGTGGAATGAAAAAATTAATGAATAGTATTGATGAAAATACATTAAAAAATTTTAAATTTTAATACAAGACTTATATATTTTTTGACTTTGGAAATACAAATGAACTTATATATAAGAAGTCTTTGTTCAAGTTTAAGGAGGTGAATAGCATGGTAAAAATAAGATTACAAAGAGAAGGAAAGAAAAAAGCACCTTTTTATCATATCGTTGTTGCTGATTCAAGAAGCCCAAGAGATGGTAAAATTATAGAAAAAATAGGAACATATAATCCAATGACAGATCCTGCTACTATAGTATTAGACAAAGAAAAAGTAGAAAAATGGATTAAAAATGGTGCTAAACCAACAGACACTGTTAAGGCTTTAATAGCTAATGCAAAATAGGAGGAATAGGGTATGAAAAATATCTTAGAAACCATTATAAAACATCTTGTAGATAACCAAGAAGCAATAGAAATCATTGAAACAGCAAAAAATGAAAAAGAGGTTTTAATACAAGTTAAAGTAGCAAAAGATGACATGGGAAAAGTTATAGGTAGACAAGGAAAGATTGCAAAATCAATAAGAACTGTTATGAAATCTGTAGGTGCAAAAGAAAGAAAAAAAGTAGAAGTAGAATTTGTAGAAGACTAAATAGGAGTTGTTTATGCAAGAATATTTTGAAATTGGTCAAATAGTAAATACATTTGGGATTAAGGGCATGGTAAAGGTTATCCCTTATACAGATGATATTACAAGATTTGATAATTTAAAAAACACATATATCGTTATAAATCATAAAAAAAAGCAATATGAAATCCAAGAAGTTAAATATCATAAAAACATGGTATTAATAAAATTTAAAGACATAGACACCGTAGAAGAGGCAGAAAAGTTACGTAATGGAATTTTAAAAATAGAACGTAAAGATGCTATACCACTTGAAAAAGGAAGCTATTATATAGCAGACTTACTACAAAGCAGTGTTTATACTGAAACAGGAAAATTGCTAGGAACACTAGAAGACATATATAATACAGGTAGCAATGATATATATGTTGTAAAAAATGAAATAGGAAAGCAAATTTTATTACCTGCTATAGAAGATGTTATAAAACAAATTTGTCTAGAAGAAAATAAGATAATAGTAAAATTGCCAAAAGGTTTACAAGATGTGTAAAGGAGAAAAAAATGCAATTTGATGTTTTAACATTATTCCCAGAAATGTTTGAGATAACCAAACAAAGCATATTAGGGAAAGCACAAGAAAAAAATCTCATAAAAATAAATACTATAAATATTAGAGATTTTTCAAATAATAAACACAAAAAAGTTGATGATACTCCATATGGCGGAGGTGCTGGTATGGTTATAATGCCAGATGTTGTATATAGGGCATATAAATCTATACAAACTAAAAATGCCAAAGTCATTTACATGTCACCACAGGGAAAAACATTAAATCAAGAAAAAGTAATGGAATTATCAAAACAAGAACACCTTATTATTTTATGTGGGCACTATGAAGGTATTGACCAAAGAGTAATAGACAAAATTGTAGATGAAGAAATCTCTATAGGAGATTATGTACTAACAGGTGGAGAATTACCAGCAATGGTTTTAATAGACAGTGTAAGTAGGTATGTCGAAAATGTTTTAACACAAGAATCTATCAAAGAAGAAACGTTTTCGCAAGGTTTACTTGAATATCCTCAATACACAAGACCTGAAATATTTGAAGGAAAAGAAGTACCACAAGTATTATTATCTGGACATCATAAAAATATTTCAGACTGGAGAAAAGAGCAATCTATAAAAATAACTTTTTTAAAAAGACCTGATCTACTAAAAAAATATAAATTATCTAAAGATGAACAAGAAAGTTTAGAAAAAATAAAAAGAAGTGTAGATAAAAATACACCGCTCGAAAATAAGAAGGAGGTAAAATTCTAAAATGGATATTATAAAATCAATAGAACATGAACAATTAAAAAGTAAAATTCCTGAATTAAAAGTTGGAAATACAGTTAAAGTACATGTTAGAATTAAAGAAGGAAATAAAGAAAGAATCCAAGTTTTTGAAGGAACAATTATTAAAGTACAAGGTGGAGGAGTAAATCAAACTTTTACAGTTAGAAAAACATCTTATGGAGTAGGAGTAGAAAAAACATTCTTAGTACACTCTCCATTAGTAGAAAAAGTTGAACTAGTAAGAGTAGGTAAAGCTAGACGTGCTAAATTATACTATTTAAGAGATAGAGTAGGTAAATCAGCTAAAACTAAAGAACAAATTGGTGCTAGAATAGAAGATAAAGAAATAGTATTAAAAGAAGATTTAGCAGAAGAACAAGCAGAAAACGTAAGTGAAGCACCTGAAGAAAAACCAGCTGTTGAAACTGAAAATGTTGAAACACAAGAAGTTGTAGATACAGTTAAAGAAGAACCAGTAGAAACAGTTGCAGATACAGATAAAAAAGCAGAATAGAATAAATTAAAGAAATCCAACTATTATAAAGTTGGATTTTTTCTCTATTAGGAAAGTAATGCAGACTTTCCTAATAGAGAAAATACGTTGCACACAAATTTATTACATAAATTTGGCACAGAACAAATTAACGGAAAGCCAAAGAAGAAAGTTAAAGTTATTGCAAATTATAAGGCTTTCCGATTTGTTCTCTATTAGGAAAGTCATACTGACTTTTCTAATAGAGAAAACACATTGCACACAAATTTATTACATAAATTTGGCGCAGAACAAATTAACGGAAAGCCAAAGAAGAAAGCTAAAGTTATTGCAAATTATAAGGCTTTCCGATTTGTTCTCTATTAGGAAAGTCATACTGACTTTTCTAATAGATAAAACACGTTGCACACAAATTTATTACATAAATTTGGCGCAGAACAAATTAACGGAAAGCCAAAGAAGAAAGTTAAAGTTATTGCAATTTTTAAAGCTTTCCGATTTGTTCTTAGAAAAGTAAAGTATAATTTATATTTTTAATATAAGAAAGCTTAAAAAAACATATAAGAACCTAAATGCTCGTTTTTGACTATATTGTTTACGCATTTGGTAGATAGCTTCACTTATAGCACATCTTTTATCTATAAGTGTTAAAACAAAACTTTCTTTATATTTTGGTATTGCAAAAATATTAATTGGCCACATATGCTTTATAATTATATCCTTTTCCATATCATTTAAAATAAAAAGCTTATTAGCATTTTCGTATGCAGTTTTAGGATGAGTAAAAGCATGTAGACCTTTACGACCATTTATTCTTTTTCGCCAATCATATAAAAATAAATCATGTAACATTGCTGCTCTAGCACAAGAAATATAATCTAAATTGTGTTTTTTGCAATATTTATAACAATAATAAGATGCTACTAAACAATGATCAAAGCAAGTTGTCTCATAATGTTGTCTATAATTTTTCATTTGTAAAACAGTTTTATTCTTAATAATATCTGAAACAATATCTATAAAATATGTATCTTCATAAATTTTATTAATTAAATTTTGCATAAATTAATTAATCCCCTTTTGTAAATTATTTAAAATCTAAATTAATTATAACATATCAACTTATAAAAATCTACGTTTTATAAAAATTTAAAAAAATCTTAATAAAAATTAAAACTTTTGTTTGACATTCTTTTGTTTGTATGATATCATATAAAAAAAGTTGAGAATGGAGTGGTAAAAATGCCAAGAAAAAAGGAAGAACTAAATAAAAGAGAAAAAGGAATACTAAAATTTATTGAAAAACAAATAATGACAGATGGATACCCACCATCAGTAAGAGAGATTGGAGAAGCTGTTGGATTAAGTTCAACAGCAACAGTACATGGATATTTAGAAAGACTAGAAAAAAAAGGATATATTAAGAAAAAAGATAAAAAAGGAAGAACTCTACGCTTATTAAAAGGAAGTGGAGGAGAAGAAAAAAAGACATCAAGCAAAGATTTTTACACTCAAAAAGAATTAGTAGAAGTACCTGTAGTAGGGAAAATAACAGCAGGAATGCCAATACTTGCTGTTGAAAACGTAACAGATACATTTCCTATACCAATTGATTTTGTTGGAAATTCAGAATGCTTTATGCTAACAGTAAGAGGCGAAAGCATGATTGAAGCAGGTATTTTAGATGGGGATTATATCTTAGTAAAAAAACAAAATACAGCAGATAATGGTGAAATTGTAGTAGCATTAATAGAAGATGAAGCTACTGTAAAAACATTTTATAAAGAAAAAGATCATATACGTTTACAACCAGAAAACAGCACAATGGAACCAATAATAGTACCTGACTGTCAAATTTTAGGAAGAGTTGCAGGAGTATTCAGAAAAATGTAATTTAAAGTTTTTATTAAAAAATATTAATTACAGCATAAGCGAAAATAATAGAGATTTTAGTTGATGTTATAGGAAAAATTAAATTTTCCTATAACATCAGTAATTAAAAACAAATTTTAATCATAAATTTTACACACAAATTAAAAGTGCAGACTTTTAAATCATATGATTTTTATTATTCATGTAATTTAGTACAAAAAACTAAGGCAAAGAATTTTCCATATAAATTAAAAAGACAGGTATACCACTTGAATAAGGTGCGATATCATATTGTTGATAATAAATTGCAATATTATTATTATCTAGATAAAATTGGTCAAAATTAAAATTTTCAACAACAAGTTTTGCATAATCTTCAAAATAAAAACCAGTACCATTCTCAATCTGAGTTTCAATTTGATGTAGAATTTCTTTTAAAATTAATATAACATATGAACAATTATTATTAAATAAAGAAGATAGAGTAATCTGCATACCAGTGTTTAAATTCCAAGTTTGAGATGTTCTAATAGTAGAACCATGAGCACCACCTGAATATATGTATTGGTCAGAATATAAGCTAATAATAGGTTTTTTATTATATGTTACATTATAATTATAAACAAGTTCATATGGAAAAAACGGTATATTATTAGACATGTTATAATCATAAACTTTTTTAGCATCTTCATATAAATCTTTTTCAGCATATAATTTTAGCTCCATAGCTTTTAATTGATTAAAATTATTAAATTTATTTATATTATAATTAAAAACTTTAGAAACTATGTGAGGGTATTCAATTCTATATTTTACAATTAGACTATTTTTATAAAATAAATTATTTTCAATCACATTTGTTTTAACTTCAAACATTGTTATTAAAACCTCCATTTAATTTCTTATTGTATTATATGCAAACTTATGATAAAATTGCAAAAAAAAAGAAAGGATTGATAATATGAAATATCCACAAAACTTGTGTATAGGTGATACCATAGGTATAACAGCACCATCTAGTGGAATAAATAAGGAAATAAAACAAAAAAGATTAGATGAAGCAATAAAACAATTAAAAGAAATGGGATATAAAGTAATAGAAACAGAAAGTGTTAGAAAAAACTATAAAGGTAGAAGTAATAATGCTAAACAAAGAGCAAAAGAATTAATGGAACTATGGGAAAATAAAGATGTTAAATTAATTATATTTGCAACAGGAGGAGATTATTTGATGGAAATACTAGAATACCTAGACTTAAAGAAAATCAATCAATTAGAACCTAAATGGATGCAAGGATATTCTGATATAAGTACTTTAGAATTTTTATTTCATACAGTTCTAGAAATTCCATCAATTCAATGTGATACAATAAAAAGCTATGCAATGAAGCCACTATACAGAAATTTAACAGATGCCTTGAAAATAGCATCAGGAAAAGATGTAATTCAAAAATCATTTGATAAATGTGAGAAGGTAAATCTAAATATGGAAGAAGAATTTGCAAATCAAGAAGAAAAACAAAAAGAAAATATAAATATGGGATATGAATTAACAGAAAAAAATAATTGGAAATGTTTAGCAAAAAACAAAAAAGTTGAGATACAAGGTAGAATGTTAGGAGGAAACTTAGATGTTATAAAAATGTTTTTTGCAACAAAATATGATAATATAAAAGGTTTTATTGAAAAATATAAAGATGATGGCATTATATGGCATTTAGAATGTTTTGAAACATCTAGTCCTGAACTTACAAGAACACTATGGCAAATGAAAAACAGCGGATATTTTAATAATATAAAAGGAATAATATTTGGAAGACCTTTATTTTTTAGAACAGATTATGACACAACATTTGAGCAAGCAGTAATAGAAGCTATAGGAGACTTAGATATACCAATAATAATAAATGCAGATATAGGACATGTTGCACCACAAATGGCAATTGTAAATGGCGGAATTATGAAGATAAAATATGAAAACAATAAAGCACAAATAGAATATAATACAAAACTAAATAGAAATTGAATAAAAATTGGAATATAGGGTAAAATTATATAAATTAAATTTAAGGAGGAAATTATGGAAGAAATAATTAATAACTTAAACAAAATGTTATGTGATTTAGCCGTATTTTACAGAAAATTACAAAATTATCATTGGAATATTGAAGGAAAAGACTTTTTTATAATACACGAAAAATTAGAAGAATATTATGATGACTTAAATCAACAAATAGATGAATTGGCAGAGCATATTCTTATGCTAGGATATCAACCTTTGGGAACATTAAAAGATTATATAGCAAATACAGGAATTAAAGAAGCTAAAAATGAAAAAATTGCTTCAAAAACGATATTTGAAAACTTAATAGAAGACTACACAAAATTATTACAAGAATCAAATAAAATAAAAGAATTAGCAGATAAAAACAACAGTTATTTTACATCTAGCATGATGGATAGTTTTATTTCTGACTATATGAAAAAAATATGGATGCTAAAACAAAGTAGCAAATGTTAGATTAACTCTTTTATTGTATAGGAAAAATCGAAGATTTTGACTATACAACAAGGTTAAGTTACCTTGGGCTGTGCATATTCGCGAAGCGAAATGCACATGTGTGCGTCGAAAGCTTTGCTTTCGCTAACGCACACTTTTCTTATTAAATAAAATTATATTATAATTAAATATCTAAT
>CALXHD010000051.1 GCA_944388015.1 uncultured Clostridia bacterium
CTTAACCACTATAATTTTGTGGAAAGGAACCTAAAACTAAGAAATATTCATCTATGTATTTTTGAGTGTGCTTTAAATGCATACAATAATTTTCTAGTGATGATAACATTTAGGGTAATACCTGTTCCCATCCCGAACACAGAAGTCAAGCCTAAATGTGCCGAAAATACTTGTGGGTTACCCTGCTGGGAAGATAGGTTGTCGCTAGATTTTTTTTATCTATTTATTTACTTTTTAAGAAAGAATATTAAATTTGATGTCTTTTCTTAAAAAGTAAATATACTATATAATTTAATAAATTTTATAAGGAGAAGATAAATATGTCAAAAACGACATGGAAGCCGGGAACGTTTATATATCCATTACCAGCTGTAATGGTAAGTTGTGGCACAATGGAAAAACCAAATATAATAACAGTTGCATGGACAGGAATAATAAATACAGAGCCTGCAAAAGTATACATATCCATAAAACCAAGCAGGTATTCATATGAAATTATTAAAAAACAAGGAGAATTTGTCATAAACCTAACAACACAAAAATTAGCAAGAGCAACAGATTGGTGTGGAGTAAAAACAGGAGCAAAAGTAGATAAATTTAAAGAAATGAATTTACACAAAGAAAAAGCAAAATTTGTAAAATGCCCAATGATAAAGGAAAGCCCAGTATCTGTAGAATGTAAAGTAAAAGAAATCAAAAATCTAGGTTCACATCATATGTTTATTGCAGAAGTATTAGCAATAAATGCAGACGAAAAATATATAAATGAAAAAGGAGCATTTGATATTTCAAAATGTGATTTAATAGCATATTCAAATGGTCATTATTATACATTAGGGAAAAAAATAGGAAGATTTGGTTTTTCAGTACAAAAAAGGAAAAAAAGAAAATAAAAATTCACGAAAAGCATTGACATAACAATAAAAAGGTGGTAAAATATCCAAGTATATGTTATTACGGACATATATTCACATCGTTTTAAAAAGTAAAAGTAGGTAAATACGGAGGTGTATTCAAATGGCAGCAAAAGGACCAAGAGAAAATATTACATTAGAATGTACAGAATGTAAACATAGAAATTACATAACATCAAAAAATAAAAGAAAAAATACAGATAGATTAGAACTTACAAAATATTGCAAATTCTGTAAAAAACGTACAACACACAAAGAAACAAAATAATTGAATAAAAATTCAAGCTATTTTAAGGAGGAAATAAAATGGCTAAAAAAGAACAAAACAGTAAAGAAAACACGAAAAACAAGAAAAGTTTTTTTAAGAGTTTCAAAGCAGAGCTAAAAAAGGTAACATGGTTAACACCAAAACAATTAGTAAACAATACTACAGCAGTTATAGTTATAGTATTGCTAACAGCAATAATTGTATTTATATTAAATGTGGCATTTGAAGCAATGAACGAAAAAGGTATAGACCAATTAAGAAAAGTTATTAGTAATAGTACTCAAACAACAAATGAATCTAGTGACGAATCAGCGACAAATGAAGTAAATGAATCAACAAACGAATCTACAAACACATTAGAACAAGAACAAAATACAGAAGCTGAAAGCACAAACCAAACAGATTCAGATGTACAAGAAAATACTTCAAATGAATAAGAAGGAGGCTCTGAGAAATGTCTCAAAAAGATTATGACATGAATCCTAGATGGTATGTTGTTCATACATATTCGGGATATGAAAACAAAGTAAAAACTGATTTAGAAAAAACAATAGTAAATAGAGAATTAGAAGACTACTTTTTTGATATAATTGTACCGATGGAAGAACAAATTGAGATTAAAGATGGAAAGAAAAAAACAAATCTAAAAAAAGTATTTCCAGGATATGTACTAATAAAAATGATAGTAACAGAGGAAACATGGTATATTGTTAGAAATACTAGAGGAGTAACAGGATTTGTAGGCTCAGGAACAGATCCAATCCCATTAACAGATGAAGAAATTAGAAGTATGGGATTTGAAGATGTAAACATAAATATTGATTATGACATAAATGATCAAGTTCAAATAATGAATGGAGCATTTGAAAACTTTATAGGAACAGTTCAAGAAATAAATAAAGAAAAAAATAAAGTAAAGGTTTTAGTATCTATGTTTGGAAGAGAAACACCAGTAGAACTAGAATTTTCACAAGTACAAAAAATTAAATAACAACAAAAAGGAGGTGCCATTAAAAATGGCAGAAAAAGAAATAAGTAATATTATAAAATTACAAATAGAAGCTGGAAAAGCTACACCAGCTCCACCAGTAGGACCAGCATTAGGATCAAGTGGTGTAAATATTATGCAATTTGTAAAAGAATTTAATGATAGAACAGCAAATCAACCAGGAATGATTATCCCAGTAGTTATTACAGTATTTAAAGATAAATCATTTGAATTTATTACAAAAGTACCACCAGTAGCAGTTCTTATAAAAAAAGCAATAAAAATTGAAAAAGGTTCAGGAAAACCAAATAGAGAAAAAGTTGCTAAAATAACTAAAGAGCAAGTAAAAGCAATAGCTGAACAAAAAATGCCTGACTTAAATGCAGCATCAATAGAATCTGCAATGAAAATGGTAGAAGGAACAGCTAGAAGCATGGGAGTAGTTGTTACAGAATAATAAATATAATAAAATAATTGGGAGAATGGAAACATTCGTTAAAACCAAAGGAGGTAAAAAATGAAAAAATTAGCTAAAAGATACGCAGAAAGCGTAAAATTAGTGGAAAAAGGTAAAGAATATGATATTAAAGAAGCATTAAATATCATAGAAAAAATGCCTAAACCAAAATTTGATGAAACAGTAGAATTACATGTAAAATTAGGTGTAGATTCAAAACAAGCAGATCAACAAGTAAGAGGAACAGTAGTACTACCAAATGGAACAGGTAAAACACAAAAAGTATTAGTATTTGCAAAAGGACCAAAAGCTGAAGAAGCAACAAAAGCTGGAGCAGATTTTGTAGGAGCAGAAGAACTAATACCAAAAATCCAAAATGAAAATTGGTTTGAATATGATGTAGTTGTTGCAACACCAGATATGATGGGAGTTGTAGGAAGACTAGGAAAAGTATTAGGACCAAAAGGTTTAATGCCTAATCCTAAATCAGGAACAGTTACAATGGATGTAACAAAAGCAATAAATGAAATCAAATCAGGTAAGGTAGAATATAGATTAGATAAGACAAACATAATCCATCTAGGATTTGGAAAAGTATCATTTGGTACAGATAAATTAATAGAAAATTATGAAACAATTATTAATGCTATTATAAAAGCAAAACCAGCAGCAGCAAAAGGTCAATACATTAAGAGTATAGCAATATCAACAACAATGGGACCTGGTATTTTCATAGCTCAATAATGATAATCAGCCAAAGACAGTAGGCATAAAATAAGCCCTACCGAGGTAATAAATAATTTGTATAATATATTATTATGCCATTTTTATTACCAAAGGGGGAGTAAAAATGGTATTTAATATTTTGGAAAATAACTTCCTAAAATATTAAAATAGATAAAAAGTTAATATAATATGGAGGTGAAAATAACAAAAATGGCAAGTGAAAAAGTATTGAATCAAAAAAAGGAAGAAGTAACAAAATTAGCAAATGAAATGAAAGAAGCAAAATTAATACTTCTTACAGATTACAGAGGAATAAATGTTGATGATGTTACAAAATTAAGAACAGAAATCAGAAATGCAAATGCTGAATATAAGGTAATAAAAAATAATATTACAAATAGAGCATTAAAAGAAGCTGGAATAGAAGGTCTAGAAGAACACCTAGTAGGACCAACAGCAGTAATTTTATCAAAAGAAGATTACCTAACACCAGCAAAAGCAATATACAAATTTGCTAAAGATAATGATTTTTACAAAATTAAAGGTGGAGTTATTGAAGGAAAAGTTATGACAGCAGAAGAAATTATAACAATAGCAAAACTACCATCAAAAGAAACATTATTATCTATGCTTGCTGGAGCATTACTTGCAAATATACAAAAAGTTGCAGTTGCACTTGATCAAGTAAGAATACAAAAAGAAGAGCAAGGAGAAAAAGTTACAGTTTCTGCAGAAGAAACTAACGAAAATAAGGAAGAATCAGCAAAAGCTGAATAATTTAAAAAAGCCATAAAGGCAAATAAAAAATAGGAGGATATAAAAATGGAAAAAATTGAAAAATTATTAGAAGAAATCGATAGTTTAACAGTTGTTGAATTAGCAGATTTAGTTAAAGCAATTGAAGAAAAATATGGAGTATCAGCAGTAGCAGCAGCTGCACCAGCAGCTGGAGGAGCTCAAGGAGCTGCAGCTGAAGAAAAATCATCATTTAATGTTGTATTAAAAGAAGCAGGAGATCAAAAAATAAAAGTAATTAAAGTTGTAAGAGATGCAACAGGATTAGGACTAAAAGAAGCAAAAGAATTAGTTGATGGAGCACCAAAAGTTGTAAAAGAAAATGTTTCTAAAGAAGAAGCAGAAGAATTAAAAGCAAAATTTGCAGAAGTTGGAGCTGTAATAGAATTACAATAATTATAAAATCCCATATTTTAAGAAGATGTAAATTTTCTTTTAATATGGGATTTCCCTGTTAAAGGATGCAGAAATTAAAGTATTCAAAATCTAGATTATATAATATTTTGTGCAAAATTAATATAGAGTAAATAAAAAAATATTTAGCCGGCTTTCCAAGGATATAAAAAAAGAAGGAAGAAACATCATATGAAAATAGGGATAATTGTAGCAGAACCTGAAGAACATGAAGCTATAGAAAAAATAGTAGAAATAAAATCAAAAAAGGTAATATTTGAACTTATGTTTACTGAAGCTGTAATTAATAACAAAGAGATTATCTTAGTAAAATGTGGAATAGGTAAAGTAAACGCAGCTAGAACAACGCAATTATTAATTGATAGATATGATCCAAACTATATAATAGACGTAGGTGTAGCAGGAGCACTAAATCCTATGTTAGAAATAGGAGATATAGTAATAGGAGAAACACTTGTGCAACATGATTTTGACATAACAGCATTTGGACACACAAAAGGATATATACCTGGAATAGGAGAAAGAATATATTCAGATGAAGAATTAATTAGAAAATTTGAACAAGCAATAGATAATAAAAAAGATAGAAATTATAAAATAGAAAAAGGAACAATTGCATCAGGAGATATATTTTGCACTGAAATACCTATGAAAGACAAGATATATGCAAAATTTAGTGCAGAATGTGTAGAAATGGAAGGAGCAGCAGTAGCACAAGTATGCAATTTATGCAATAAGCCATTTATGGTATTAAGAAGTATATCAGATAAACCTAATGGCGAAAATACAATAGCTTTTGAGCAATTTATAAAACCTGCATCAGAAAAATGTGCAAATTTATTAAGAGAATTTTTAAAAGAACTTTAGAAATAATCTTGAATAAAAAATAATAATTGGTGTATAATTTATACAAAAGAAGAAAGGAGTGATTTTTTAATGGAAAGAAAAATCAAAGTATTTCAATATGGAACTGGTAAAATGAGTGTATACACAATGAGATATGTTTATGAAAAAGGAGCAGAAATTGTGGGTGCAACAGACATAAATCCTGCAGTAATAGGAAAAGATATTGGAGAAATAATGGGTGTAGAAAATAAAGGAGTAAAAGTAGTACCTTTAGAAGAAGCAGAAAAAGTCCTAAAAGAAACAAAGCCAGATATAGCCATAGTTACAACTATGAGCCTATTGGCAGATGTAGAAGATGCACTAATGTTGTGTGCAAGATTAGGAATTAATGCAATTACAACATGCGAAGAAGCATTTTTTCCTATGAATTCAAACCCAACAGCAACCAAAAAAATAGATGAAATGGCCAAAAAAACAGGATGCACAATTACAGGAAGCGGATATCAAGATATATATTGGGGACAATTAATATCAAGTATAGCAGGTTCAACACATAAAATAACAAAAATAAAAGGAAGCTCAAGCTATAATGTAGAAGACTATGGAATAGCCTTAGCTAAAGCACATGGGGCAGGTTTAACTTTAGAAGAATTTGATAAACAAGTAGCATCTGTAGATAAAATATCAAATGAAGAAAGACAAAAAATTATAGAAAGTGGAAAATATTTACCATCATATATGTGGAATGTTAATGGATGGTTATGTGCTAAATTAGGATTGACAGTAAAGTCTCAAACACAAAAAACTGTACCACAAACATATGAAAAAGACATAGAATCTTCTACATTAGGAACAACTGTAAAAGCAGGACAAGCTACAGGAATGAGTGCAGTAGTTACAACAGAAACAGAAGAAGGAATAATAATTGAAAGTGAATGTATAGGAAAGGTTTATGCACCAGAAGAATTTGATAAAAATGAATGGACAATAGAAGGAGAACCAAATACAACACTTATTATAAATAAACCATCAACAGTAGAACTTACATGTGCAAGTGTGGTAAATAGAATACCAGATGTTATAAATTCAAGACCGGGATATGTTCCAACAGAAGAATTTGGAGAACTAAATTATAGAGTTAAGACACTTGAAACATATATAAAATAGAAAAGTAGATTCACAGAATACATTTTATTAAAAGAATAAAATTATATTTTAAATTTAAGATTATTGAAGTAAACATAATAAAAATACAAATTTTAAAAAAAGCCTTGATTTTAAGGCTTTTTTATTGTATAATATTAATATAGTAAAAAGATTGGAAGGTGAAAACTTAAAGGAAACTTTAAGAAATTTATGAAAAATAATATTGTAGAAGAAAAAGAAGGAATTTTTTATTTTTTTAAAACATTATTTGGAAATACACAAAAAGAACAAGATTTAGATAATATAATAAATAGCGAGAAGATAGATGACAATACAAAAAAAGAAATAGAAAATTCGCAAAAAAGAATAAAAGAAATGTTAAAAGAATATGATATTGAAAAATTTGAAGCTTTATCAAAGAAAAAAGTTCCAAAAATAAAAGATAACACTGTTAATAAATGTAAAATTGAAAATACAAAAAACAATACAAGAAAAAGAAAAACAAAACAAAAAGAAGATAATGAACAAGAATTAGAACAATAATAATATTTATAATAAGATTCACAACTATTAAAATAGTAGAAGAAAAAATGTAAAAGAAATATATTCTAATAAATAATATATATTTAGAAAAAATAAAAATGAAAGCATATTATAGAAAGCTCATAATCAAAAAAAAGATTATGAGCTTTTTACATATCAAAACAAGAAAATTTTATTAAGTATAGAACTTAATAAAATTTTTTAGTTCTATGTAATTCTTGGTATATCTAGTTTATCCAAATTCATATTTTTTTATTTAATTAATTTTATGAAAATCATATATTGCATATTTTTCAGTTTTATGTTATATTTCAAGTATAATTTAATTTTATTAAGTTCTATACTTAATAAAAGGAGGTAATACAAATGGTAAAAAAGAACAAAGGAATAACAATAATTACATTAATAATAATAATTATCGTTTTACTAATATTATCAGGAGTAACAATTTCAAGTCTTACAGGAAATAATGGAATAATAACCAAAGCAATAGAAGCAAAAGATAGCACAAGAGGTGCAGAAGTAAAAGAATATGTAGAATTAGCAGTATTAGAAAATGAGACTACAAATAAATCAAATAAAAAAAGTAAAAAAGAAGTGATAGAAGAACTTATTGATGCTGGGAAAATAACAGAACAAGAAAAAAATTTATTAGAGGAAAATAATATAATAAAAATAGGTAATGTAGAAATAGATTTTAGTTCATTAGAATTAAAACTAGTAGATATGTATCAAAAAGCATTAAAAGATAATTGTAGTAATGAGGACGGATTATGCACTAATGAAGAACATTTACATATAGGAGATTATGTTGGTTATAAAAATCCAACAGAAGGAACATATACTGTAGATGCAGGTGTGCTAGGTGTAAACTATAAACAAACTTATGATGTAAAACTTAATAATATAAAATGGCAAGTACTTGGAATAGATAGTACTACTGGGGGAATAAAATTAGTATCAGATATTCCTATTAAGAAAAATTCATCAGATGGAACAAATACCGATGATGAGAACTCATATTTGATCATTCGAGGAGCAAATGGATATTTAAATTCTATTAATGAATTAAATAATATATGTAATTTATATTCTACAGATATTGGAAAATCTCGTAGTATTAATCAGGATGATATAAACGAAATTACGGGTATTACTAGTGAAGATATGATAAAAAAGTACAATATAGAATATAACTTATATGGAAACAAAAATTATGGAGAAACAATTTTTTGTGAAAATAACTGGAATCCAAAAATGTGGATTAATTCTGAGAATGCACAAGATATTTCAGAAAATGTAACAGGTTATTATTATTCAATTAATAAGCCTTGGAGCGGAAATCTTCCTTATGTAAGTGTAAATAATAGTAGAATCAACAAATTATTATTTGAAGATTTAGAATATAATTCTTACTGGCTAGCTACACAGAGCATATCAGCATTTTATGATTCCAACAATAACTATATTGAAGAAGCACAATATTGCTTAAATATAAATCAAAGCTCAAATGATATTACTTTAAGTGGAATGATAGGATTATTTAGATCAAGTGGTGTTGAATTAAGACAACGGTGGTGGAGTACGACCAGTAATATCTTTAGATAAGGAAGTTTCTATAAGCCAAGTACCAAAAATAAATAACTAGTATAATACAAATTATAAGATAAAATAATAAGAAAATATTAAAAAAGTTTATAAATTACCTTAAACATTATGTTTCGAATATTATTAGTAGTCTATTTTTATTGGAAATATGACAATAATGTGATAAATTTAAAAGTAGCATATTTGAATTTGTTTCAAATATACTACTTTTAAGCACTTTTTAAAAATTGGTAGCGAAGGGGAGATTCGAACTCTCGACACCTTGGGTATGAACCAAGTGCTCTAGCCAACTGAGCTACTTCGCCATGTTTTGCTGACAACAACTATTATACACTATAGTTTACACATTTGTCAACAAAATAATTCAATATTTTTAAAAATTTATTAATTATAGTAACAATTTTTGCAGTGAACAGAAACTAATTATATGACTTTAACAAAATATCTAATATTTCAGGATAAATTTTAGAAGCATTTGTGTTCCAATTGTCTACAATTCTTTTAGCTCTATCACGAGAACCTGCAACAGTTCTAACTTCAAAAATTGTTTCATTATTTTCTACAATTTTACATTTTATAGTATAATCATTTTCATTTTTAGGTATAAACTCAGCAGTAACAGATGTTTCTTCTGTGACAGAAGAAAGTTCTTGTTTAAAAAGATTATCAGCCTTTAATTTTATAATTCCTGGTAATACATCTTGAGTAAGAGATAATGCATTTTTTCCTTCAGATGTAATCTTAACAACATCATCAGATTCATCTTTTGTAACTAAACCTACTAACTTTGTTTCAAATAAATCTGTTAATACCTGTTTAAAATAAAAGTAATTAACACCATTTATAGATGTAACTATCTTAAATAAACCGTTTTCAATAATTCCATTTGGTATTTGATCTAATAAATATAAAATTAAAACTTTATTTTCAGCCAAAGCAGTAGTATTATCTGAATTAGACATAATAATACACTCCTCATTTCTATTTTTTAGGATTATATCACAAAAAATGGTAAAAGTAAAGAAAAAATCCAAAAAAGGATTGACAATGGTAAAAAAGCATTGTATAATATATAAGCATGAATAAAGCGTTGAAGCTGAATGTGGCTACATCCCTTGAAAAATAAAGGATGGAGGGAACTTCAGTGGAGTATGTCATGGCAAAGACCAGGCGGTAAGAAAACACACTTATCCCAAGATTATCATGCAAAAATTTTGGGAATTTATAAATGAAAATAACAAAACACTAGAGTGCGTTTTAACTTGCCACGGTAATTTTAGTAGCAAATTCAGTGCTACAAATGGTTTAAAACCAAAATAAAAATTTAAAGGAGGGAAAATTACAATGGCAAAAGCAACAGTAGTAACAAGTGAAAAAATAAGAATAAGACTAAAAGCTTATGATCATGTTGTTTTAGAACAGTCTGCTGAAAAAATAGTAGAAACAGCTAAAAAAACAGGAGCAAAGGTATCAGGTCC
>CALXHD010000052.1 GCA_944388015.1 uncultured Clostridia bacterium
AAGTTCAAAAAAAACGAAAATTTTGAACTTCTAATAAAAATAACTAATACCTGTGGATAACTATTCTCAAAAATAAACAAAATAGATAGTTACCATATATTACCAGCAAAAATATGAAATGCTGATTATAAAATTTGATTTACTCTTTTTTTCTGAATTTCTTTTTATTTTGTTGCCAATTATGTAAATATATGTTATAATGTTTAGTACTATATTTATATCTTTTGAAAGGAATGTTAATAAAATGGAGAAGAAATTGTTTAAAAAATTTTATTTAGATAAAGAAAAAGACATTATAGTAAACTTATACCGCATAAGTGATGACGAACTTCAATATATTTTAGAAACACCATATCATAATACAGGTAATTTAATAACTAATTTAGCTAGGCTATGTCATCTTGAAACAATAAAAGATGAGAATGATATGAAAATAATTACTGGAATTTTACCTGCAAATATAAATGGAGATAACAAAATCGTATATATATTTAGGCTTGGTGGTATAAAAATTGCTAATATATATGAAGATGGTAAAATAGAAATAAAAGCTACAATACCTGCAATATCAAAAACTTTAATGTCTCAAACTAAACATTATAATTTACCAATAGAAAAAACAATTGTTAAATCATACATTTTAAAAAGATCTAAATTTAAAACAGATTTACATACTCATATGAATGCAACACTCTTTTCAGATAATCTAATAGCCCTAGGACTTAAACACCAATTAAAATATCCTTTATATTATATTAAAAAATTAAATCTAAAAATGTCGAAAGAACAAGAAACTAAAATTATGGCTCAAAGAAAAATTGTTGAAAAAGAATATGCTAATTCACCACTTACAGGTAAATACTTAACTAGAAAAATTGATGACAATACTTTTATTAATTTTGCTGATTTTATCTTAAACAATTTAGAAAATGCTGAATATAATATCTCCAAAATAAGAACTAGTTTATCAATACTAAAAGATGGGCAAGCAGTTTTTACTAATTTGGAAAAATTATATATTTATAGATATGTATTTTGTAAAGGAACTCCATCAGAAGATAAAATAGATTTAGATATTAATAAGATAAATCAAATTCCTGAAAATGATATTAAAAATATTTTAAAAATAATGTTAAAAGATAATGAAAATGAAAAATTAAAAAATATAAGTCTACGACAAGATAAACTATTATGGATTGCAAGATATTATAAAAGTCAAGGAATTAAATATGTAGAAATAACAAATACAGATTTGACTAAGCCACATGGTGTTGCTTGTAAAGTTATTGAAGAAATACATGAAATTATGCGTGAAATAGAGAGATTAACAGGTGTGCAAATACGTTTTTTAGTAGCTTTAAGAAGAATTCCTCTAACAATTATAAAAGATCAAATAATAGGTGGAAATTACCTAAAAGAAGATTTAAATGTTCTAAAAGCAATTTCTAAAAGCCCTTATGTAGTCGGAAGTGATTTTATGGGTGAAGAAATAAACGATATTTCTGATTTAAAACCTGCAATTTCCGAACTTGTTAAATATGTTAGAGAAGAAGATGAAAATTTCACAATTAGAATACATGCTGGTGAAAATGATAGTTTAAAAGATAATGTATCAAAATCAATTAAATGTGTTAAAGATAGTTTAGCTGATGGTCAAAAAATGCCTAAAATAAGAATTGGACATGGATTATACACTGCAGACTTAAATAGTAAAAAAGGAAAAGAATTAATTGAAGAACTAAAAAATAATAATATTGTATTAGAATTTCAATTAACTTCAAATGTTAGACTAAATAATTTAACTAACTTGAAAAAACATCCTCTTAAAACATATTTACAAAACAATGTTAACTGTGTACAAGGTACTGATGGATGTGGATTTTATGGAACAAATACAATTGATGAGCAATTAGCACTTCAAAATTTGCTTGGATTAGATGATGAAGATTTTGCAAAAATGAGAAAAGTTGAAGATGAAATTCTTTTGCATAGAAAAAAATATTTTAAAGAAAAAAGTATTGCATTTGAAAAATTTTTAAATGGTAGAAAAATTTCTGAAGCACTTTTAGAGCTAGAAAATCAAATCAGAGAAAAAAATAAAGATAATAATACTCCAATGAGGATATCTACCAAAATAGAATCAGATTTATTTTTAAAAAACAAAATAAAAGAACTTCCAACAGATAAGGTTCCAATAATTATTGCTGGAGGCAGTTTTAATAAAAAAGGCAAATTAACAGAAGTTAGTGATAAAGGATATCAAATTTTAAAAGATTTTCTTAAAAAAGTAGATCCTAAAACTGCGTTTTTTGTTGTTGGGCATAAGATGCAAGGATATGAAAAAGCTATATTTGAAATAAGTAAAGAGCTACATAAAAATTTTGAAATATATGCAATAATACCTAAAATGATTTCTAAAGAAGAAAGTGAAAACCTACAAACAGATAGTTTAAACGGTATTAGAATTTCAATAGAAAATGATGAAATGGGACTTTATAAAAGTTTTAATTATGAAATTTTTGAAAGAAGGAAATCTATTGTTATTGCTTTTGATGGTAATTCACCTGTGTCAAATCTAGTACAAGAAGCAAAAAATGGCAAAGGTAAATCAAAAATATATGTTAATATAGATGCAACTTCTTTAAGAGATAAAGCAAGATCTTTAGAAGGATATGTAACACCTTTTAATATTAATGAAAATACATTTGATAATATATTATCTGATAATCCTGAAATTACCATTGTTATGCACACCTAAAAATGTTACAATTATTTTGGTGATACATATGAAAAATAAAATAATTGAAATATTTAAAAATTTAGATTCTAAAACAATAAAGATTATTAAAAACGGATTAAAATTTTGCACAATAATTTGTGCAATAGCTTTAGCAATTTTACTAATGTATACATTTACAAACACTAGTCCTATTATTTATGAAATTGGTATTATATTATTTAAAACTAGCTTATTGTTTAGTGTAGAATTTTTAATCTGTGGCATTGTTGTAGATTCTTTAAAAAAAGAACAAATATGAAAGTCTTAAAATTTGCAATATTTTAATTTTCCTCTTTGACTTTCCGTTAATTTGACTAATATAGACATGTAATTTTAGATTACATGTCTATTTCCATATCATCTTTTTGAGCTTCAACTCTTCTTTGTGCTTCTGCTTTTATACTATCATATACTTCTTTCTCTCCATCTAGTATAACATAATCTTCTGAAGCATATATTTCTTCATTAGAACCTGTTACCATTAAATCAACTTTTAATGGTTCATATTCACCATTTACCTTTATTATACCTGCTATCGCTTGTTTATCTATACCATTTACAATTGCATATACTCCATCTAATTCTTCTGCATTTACCCATTCTACTACTTCATCTGATGGTTTTTTATAATTTTGATGATATTCTAGTGTTCCATCTTCTGAATAATCTGTATAAATCTGACCATCATTAATTCCTGTTTGATCATATATTAATATATCGTTTTCTGTCATTTGTTGTTTTCCATATGTTTCGGCATTTTGATTATATTGTTCTACAATACTTTCAAATATGTCCTGTATTTTTACTGTATTATTCTGATTTTCCACATCATAACGTAGACTTTCTCTCCATTTTTCTTCCTCAGATACAGTATTTATTGGTGAAATTCCTGCATTAAGGGCATTCTGTTCTAAATTCGTTGAACCGCGCACAGCACCATTTACAACAGTTGCTAACATTCCTACTGTTAATACTCCTAATATAGTAAATTTATTTTTTTCAGTTTTATGTAATATTCTATCTACCAATGATCTTTTACGTTGTATTCTTCTTCTAGTAGTTAATGGTCTCCCATTTGTTCTAAATCTCATTTGATTCCTTCTTTGTTCCATACCAATTCCTCCTTTGAATAGAATTTTTTTTAACCACATCTTAATTATACCACTTTTATTTAAAAAAAACAAATTTTTACACAATTCTTCAATTTTTTCATATTATATTAGTAGATAAACTATTTAGTTTATCATAATATTTGAAAGGATGAATTGCTATGGAAATGGAAAATAAAAAACCAGGATGCCCAATCTTAGACGTTGATGGTGTTATTTCAGGTGGAAAACAATTTGACTTAGATATAATTTTACCAGAAGATAATCGTGATGTTATATATGGTGTTGTAAAAAATTGTTTTAAAGAACCAGTTGATAACGCAGTTGTAAAATTAGTTGAAATAGTTTATGATTGTGGCAAAGAAGAAAGAAGACCTATAGGTCATACTTTTACAGACAAAGAAGGAGAATTCGTTTTTGGTCCACTTTGTCCTGGAAAAACTTATGCTCTTCAAATTTGGGTAAATGCAACAAAAAAAATAAAAATATGTGCTAAATGCTTCCATGAAGGTCGTTGCTTAAAAGGCGAAAAAGACGAAAAATGTGATTGCTTTATAAAAGACCATAAAGAAGATAAAGAACACTGTGAGGACAAATAAGATGATTAAAGTATGGGAAAAATTTTGATTTTTCCCATACAAATACAATAGTGAATTTTATTAACATTTTATATATTTATAAATTGCCAATCTTTCTCATAAATTGCTTTCCCTTTTTCATTACTTTTCTTTTATTTCTATTCATCATATCTGTTTCATTATACATCATAAGTATTCCAGTTGCTAATATTCCACCTATTAACATTCCTTTTGCAAATTTCATAATATCATATCCTTTCTTTATATATTAACTTTATTTTTGCCATTTTTGTCGTTTTTATTCATATTGTAAAAGTAATTTCTTAATATATGAATAAATTTCATGTATAGCTATTATAATCAAAAAAATACCAAAATATTTTCTAAGAATTTCTACATCTGTGTGTATTGCTATATTTGCTCCCAATATTGCTCCTAATATTCCAAATACTGATATTAATATTCCCAATTTTAAGTCAATATTTTTGTTTCTTACATTTATTATAGTTGCTATAATAGATGTTGGTATAAAAAATATCAAGTTTGTAGCTTGTGCTATATGTTGTTCTACATTACATAAAAAAGTCAAAAGGAAAATAAGTATTGTGCCTCCACCCATTCCTGTTCCACTAACTATACCCGAAATAATTCCTATTAAAACTTCAGTCATTTTCCTTTCTCCTTTTTTAGTAAATTTATGGTTTTCACCATAAGCTTTAGGATTTATTTTTCATCATTTCTGCCACTATATCTTCTATTGTTTTATCATATTGCATAAATTGATATAATATTTTTTTCTTTAGTTCTTCCTGATTTATATTGTCCAATAAATCCAAAAACTTTTGCAATTCAAATAGATATTTTTCATTTGTTTTTTTCCAACTATTTTGTTGTACATATTTTTTATTTTCAGATTCCATATGTTTCCTCCTTATCTATTTGATTTATATATTATCTCCTATTTCGACAATTTTTGTACATTTTATTTACGAAAATGCCATTTTAGTTTATGACCAAGCATAATTTCTTTATATTACACTTTTTGTTTGAATATTATATAATCATTTTTACACCTATATATAATAAAAATATTATAAATAAAATTTTGATAATTTTCTCAGGCATTTTTTTTAATAACTTTGCTCCAATATATCCTCCAATAGCTCCTCCTATAGCACATAATATTGCTATTCTCCAATCTATATAATTACCTTTATAATAGAAAAAACTACTTGTTATTACCATTGGTAATATGCAAAATATTGTAGTTCCTCTTGCCTTTTTAGAATCTGTTTTTAATAAGTATATAAAAGCTGGCACTAGTATAAGCCCTCCTCCAGTTGAAAAAAATCCACTTATAAAACCTGCTAGCAAACCTATTACAACTTTTTTTATAAAATTTTTCATAAATAAAAACCTACTTTTATTAGTAGGCTTTCCAATTTTTAAAATTTTATTACAATTCTTGATCATTTTCTCCAGGTATATAATATTTTGTACCAACCATTTCATCAGGCAGATACTGTTGTTCTACATAGTGTCCTGGAAAATTATGTGGATATAAATATCCTTTACTATATCCCAATTCTTGCATTTTTTCAATTGGTGCATTCCTTAAATGCATTGGAACCTCTCCTGTTTCTTTATTTTTTACATCTTCTAATGCCATATCTATTCCCATATAAGTCGAATTTGATTTTTTAGATTTTGCAACATATACTGCCGCTTCTGCTAGTATTATTCTTGCCTCAGGCATTCCAATACTATGAATTGCTTGCATTGCACTATTTGCTACAACTAATGCATTTGGATTTGCTAATCCAACATCTTCTGATGCACAAATCACAATTCTTCTTGCCAAAAACATTGGATCTTCTCCACCCTCTATTGCTCTAGCTAGATAAAATAGTACTGCATCAGGATCAGAACCTCTCATAGATTTTATCATTGCACTTATATTATCATAATGAGCCTCTCCATTTTTATCAAATATTGCCTTTTTACTTTGCACACTGTTTTTAATATCTTCTTCTGTTATATGTATATAACCATCTGATCCGCATTTTTGTTGTTAATACTGCCACTTCTAAACCATTTAAAGCTGTTCTAACATCTCCATTTGATATTATTGCCAATTTTTTTAATAAATCATCATCAATTTTTACATTATAATCTCCGCAACCCATTTTTATTTTTTAATGCATTTTTCAATATTTGAAAAACATCATCTTGTGTTAAAGGTTCTAATTTTATTACCATTGACCTAGAAATCAAGGCTTTATTTACCTCAAAATAAGGGTTTTCTGTTGTAGCACCTATTAATATTATTGTACCATTTTCTACAAAGGGTAATAATGCATCTTGTTGCAATTTGTTAAATCTATGAATTTCATCAATAAATAAAATACTTTTTCCTGATGGATTAAGCATAAAATTTTTTGTTTCTTCTATTACCCTTTTAATATCTGCAACACCTGATGTCACGGCATTTATTTTATAAAACTTATATTTAGTAGTTTCACTAATTACTCTAGCAAGTGATGTTTTTCCACATCCTGGAGGTCCAAATAATATTATGCTTGATAATCTATCTGCTTTTATTGTCCTATATAATATTTTACCTTCTCCTATAACATGTTTTTGTCCCACATATTCTTCTAATGTTTTCGGTCTAACCCTATATGCAAGTGGTTCTTTACTATCTAACATTTAATTAATACCTCCAAATTTATTATCTATTACCTAATATAGATAATCCCTTTTTTATTAACTCTTCTGTTGATAAATCTTTCTTGTCTATTTTCATAAATGCCTTTTCTATTTCTTTTTTATTATATCCTAAAACTTGAAGAGCAGAAATAGCCTCTTCAACTTTAGTATTATCCATAACTGCTACTTTTACATTCAAATCTTTTGTTTTTACAATTGCATTTTCTTTTTTCATCTTATCTTTTAATTCTAATATTATTCTTTGAGCAGATTTTGCACCTATTCCTGGTATCTGTGTTAAATATGTTACATCATCAGATATAATAGCAATTGCAAATTCTGAAGGTTCTGTCACAGCTACCATAGTTAATGCTGTTTTTGCACCAACACCACTTACTGATAGTAATAACTCAAACATTCTTAATTGCTCAAATGTATTAAAACCATATATACTTATGTCATCTTCTCTAACTCGATAATATGTATATACCTTAACAATTTTACCTATTTCTCCCAATTGTTCCATACCTGAAGCTGACATATAAACCTTATATCCCAAACCTCCTACATCTATTACTACATAATCTTGTGTCTTCATTTCTAAAGTTCCTTTTATATGTGCTAACATTTTGTCCTCCTTATATATTATAAAAATATGTTGCTTCTAAATCAGCTTCATGTGTTAATAATGCTAAAGGATATTTTTTGTATGCTAATCCAAGTGTTGTATATTGTTCTTTAGCCTCTGTAAATCCCATATGCCATCTTATTGAATATTTTTCTTCAGGTGTTAAATTCATATATTCTGTTATCATCATAACAGATTTTTCCCCATGCCCATATGGAATGGTATCATCGACTGTATAATATGGTACTTTTTCCCACACTCCTAATGTATTTTTAGCATTTCTATAATCTATTTTATAAAAATTCGCTTTACATATGTCATGTAATAATCCTATTATTATTATCGATTCTTCAGGTATTTGCAATTTTTCTATATTTGTCTCTACTTTGTGTTTTAAAATTTCATATACTTTTATACTGTGCTCTACAAGTCCACCTTCAAAATTCCCATGAAATCTTGTACTTGCCGGTGCTGTATAAAAATCAGTTTGTTCTAAAAAATTTATTAAATTTTCTATTCCCTCTCTTTTTACTTTTGTTAATATTGATAAAAAATCTTGTTTCATTTTTATTTACATTCCTTCCTCTACTATTAATGTTTGCTCACCTAAATCTACCTCATCACCATGTACTACTTGTATTACATATGTTCCAGGATTTTGTACTGTAAATGTTAAATTAGTAGTTGTATTCCAATCTTGACTATCTTGCAATCTATATTTTACTTGCCACTTAGATACATATTTATTATGATCTACTTCTATAGTAATTTGATATCCATTCTCAACTTTATTATATGTTGCTACAAAACTTCCTGTTGGTTCTATCTGATTGTTATATGTTACATTATACAAAGTCCCTTCCATTTGCTCTAACATATAATAATTTACTCCCTCATAATCAAAAAATTCATTTGATATTACAATACAAGGATCTAAATTTATTAGATAGTCTCTATTTAAACCATCTAATCCAAACACCTTACTTAAATACTCTTTTGAACAAAATCTAAATCCATTTTTTATTTCTTGTAATTTACCTGCATCAGAATTCGCCTTTTTATTTAATTCCTCATTAACCTCTGAAACATCTAAAATTTTTACAGCATCAGCTGTTAATTCTTCACCTATTTTTATATTTTCTTTTATATATTGTTCACTAATCTCATTTACTTTAGATTGCACCATTTTAAGTTCTGATTGAAATTCTAGATATTTAGAATATTTTATAGTTCCTGCACCTGATGCAATTCCAACACCTGAAATAATTAATATTACAATTACCATTATTGCTAAAGTAGTTAATGTAATTCCTTTTTGATTTTTTAAACTTTTCATTCGTTTCTCCTTACTATTTTTATGTTTTAATTTTACTATATTTATATTTAAAAATCAATGTTTATATTGGCTTTTTTTTATTTTTGATATATAATAGCTACAGTATACAGCTAGGAGGAAATTCAAATGAAAATTTTTAAACGTATCATATTTATTTTTATTATTTTAATAATCACTATAATCTCAATTATGTGTTTTATTGGATATAGTACATATTCAAATGCATTAAAAGAAAAGCCTTTACTAGATAGAATAGAAGAAATAACATCTAATGAACATTTTGTTAAATTTGATAACATGTCTGAAATATATAGAAATGCCGTAATAGCTGTTGAAGACCACAGATATTACGACCATGGAGCTGTCGATTTTATAGCAATCGGAAGAGCCTTATTTACAAATCTAAAAAATATGGATTTTGTAGAAGGTGGTAGTACTATTACTCAACAAGTCGCTAAAAATGTTATATTATCACAAGAACAAACATGGGTTAGAAAAGTTGCAGAAATCTTTGCAGCATATGATTTAGAAAAAAATTATACCAAAAATCAGATTTTTGAATTATATGTTAATACTGCATATTTTGGAGATGGATATTATGGAATTTATGATGCAAGCTATGGATATTACAATAAAAGTCCTAAGGAACTTAACCTAGATGAAGCTTCAATGCTTGCAGGTATACCAAATGCTCCATCTTTATATTCACCTAATGTCAACTTAAACTTAGCTAAAAAGAGACAAGCCCATGTTATTAATAAAATGTTAGAATATGGATACATTTCTCAAGATCAGGCTGTCCCTTATCTCTCATATATAAAAAATAGGAAAAATAAATTTTTCCTTTGAGAGTTGCTAACGCAACTCTTTTTTGATATACTTCTACTAAGAGG
>CALXHD010000053.1 GCA_944388015.1 uncultured Clostridia bacterium
CAACATTGAAAAAGCTAAGAGATTTAGGCAATACTCTTATAGTTGTTGAACATGATGAGGATACAATGTATGCTGCAGATCAAATAATAGATATTGGACCAGGAGCGGGTTCACATGGTGGAAATGTTATGGCACAGGGAACAGCTGAAGAAATAAAAAATGTAGAAAAATCTATTACAGGTCAATATTTAAGTGGCAGAAAAAAAATAGAAGTTCCTAAAAAAAGAAGAAAAGCACAAAAAAATAAAGCAATAGAAGTTCAAGGAGCTACAGAAAATAACTTAAAAAATATCAGTGTTAAATTTCCTTTAGGACTTTTTACCTGTATTACAGGTGTGTCAGGCTCAGGAAAGTCAACACTTATAAATGAAGTTTTATACAAAACAATTGCAAAAGAATTAAATGGCTCAAACGAAAAAGCAGGTAAATGTAAAGGGGTAAAAGGTCTAGAACAAATAGATAAAATAATAAACATAGACCAATCACCAATAGGTAGAACTCCACGTTCAAATCCAGCAACATATACAGGTGTATTTGATTTAATCAGAGATATATTTGCATCTACAAATGAAGCCAAAATGCGTGGATACGCAAAAGGTAGGTTTAGCTTTAATGTACCAGGAGGTAGATGTGAAAGTTGTAATGGAGATGGTGTACATAAAATAGAAATGCATTTTTTACCTGATGTATATGTACCTTGTGAAGTTTGTAAAGGTAAAAGATATAATAGAGAAACATTAGAGGTAAAATATAAAGGAAAAAATATAGCAGATGTCTTAGATATGACTGTTGAAGAGGCTTTAGAGTTTTTTGACAAAATACCAAAAATTAAGCAAAAATTACAAACTTTATATGATGTAGGTTTAAGTTATATAAAATTAGGACAACCATCAACTACATTATCAGGAGGGGAAGCTCAAAGAGTAAAACTTGCAACAGAATTATCAAAAAGAGCAACAGGGAAAACATTATATATATTAGATGAACCAACAACAGGTCTTCATATAGCTGATGTTCACAAACTAGTAAATATTTTACAGCGATTAGTAGACACAGGAAATACAATATTAGTTATCGAACACAATTTAGATTTAATAAAAACATGTGACTATATAATTGATTTAGGACCTGAAGGTGGAGATAATGGCGGAGAAATTATCGCAGTTGGAACCCCTGAACAAATTTGTAAGAATGAAAGAAGTTATACAGGCAAGTTTTTAAAAAAATATCTTGAAATAGAATAAAAACAAATTAAAAAGCCTTATATAATTTATATGATTTGAGTATAAAGGAAGCAAAAAAATGCTTTCTTTTTGTTTGTATAGAAAAATTGAAGATTTTTACTATTCAATAAAAAACAAATAAGAAAATACGTCAAAATTTTTAAAAAACTATAGCTAAAAAAAATATAGTCTGATATAATAGCAATAATATATGAATATAAATTAGAATAGAGAAAAAAGGAGGTATAATAATGCAAGAAAATGATTGTTGCACAGAAAAAGTAATAAATTTTGTAAAAGATTTAGAAAAAATATATAAGCAAGAAAAAGATAATCTAATATCAATGCTAGAAGAAATACAAGAAAAATTCGGATATATACCTAAAGAAGCACAAAAAGAATTATCAGAATATCTAAATATACCAATGGCAGAAATTTATGGTGTAATTACATTTTATTCTAGGTTTACCTTAGAGCCAAAAGGAAAATATTCAATATCAATATGCTTAGGAACAGCATGTTTTGTAAAAGGCTCTCAAAAAATAATGGATAGATTAAAAGACAGATTAAAAATAGAACCAGGGCAAACGACAAAAGATGGATTATTTTCAATTGATGAAACAAGATGTGTAGGAGCATGTGGACTAGCTCCAGTATTTACTGTAAATGGTGAAGTACATGGTAGAGCAACAGTAAAAATGTTGGATGAAGTCATAGATAAAATAATAGAGAATGAAAAAAACATGTAATTATGCCATTTTTTCAGAAAGGAATGATAATATATGAAAACAATTGAAGAAATTCATGAAATTAGAAATTTAAAAAGAAAAGAATTAGATTTAAGGGTAAATACGAAAGCAGATACTAGAGAAAAACATATTTTAGTATGTCATGGTACAGGTTGCACATCATCAAAATCTCCCAAATTACTTGAAACATTTAGGAAAATTTTAAAAGAAAAAAATATAGATAATGTTAGAGTTATAAAAACAGGTTGTTTTGGACTTTGTGCAAAAGGACCAATAGTAATAATTAGACCTGAAGATACTTTTTATGCAATGGTAAAAGAAGAAGATTGCGAAGAAATAATTCAAAAACATATTATTGAAGGTGAAAAAGTAACAAGACTATTATGTAAAGATATTGATGGAAAGGTTGTAAACAGTCTAGACGAACTTAATTTTTATAAAAAGCAAAAGAGAATAGCTTTAAAAAATTGTGGTATTATAAATCCTGAAGATATAGATGAATACATAGCATTTGATGGATACAGAGCTTTAGAAAGAGTTTTGAATGAATATTCACAAGATGATGTCATAAAAATAATTACAGATTCAGGGCTTCGTGGAAGAGGAGGAGCAGGATTTCCAACAGGCAAAAAGTGGGAACTTACTAAAATAGCTAAAGGAGAACAAAAATATGTAGTATGTAATGCAGATGAAGGAGATCCAGGAGCATTTATGGATAGAAGTATATTAGAAGGAGACCCACATGCTGTATTAGAAGCTATGGAAATAGCAGGATATACTATAGGTGCTAATAAAGGATTTATATATGTGAGAGCAGAATATCCGATTGCAGTAAAAAGATTAAAAATAGCAATTGAACAAGCTAGAGAATATGGCATATTAGGCAAAAATATTTTTAATTCAGGCTTTGACTTTGATATAGAAATAAGATTAGGGGCAGGAGCTTTTGTATGTGGAGAGGAAACAGCTCTACTAGAATCAATAGAAGGAAAAAGGGGACAGCCAAGAGTAAAACCACCTTACCCTGCACAATGTGGTCTATGGGGAAAACCAACTTTAATTAATAATGTTGAAACTTTTGCCAATATTGCACAAATAATTTTAAAAGGATCAGATTGGTATTCTTCAATAGGAACTGCAAACTCTAAAGGAACCAAAGTTTTTGCACTTGGTGGAAATGTTAACAATATCGGACTAGTAGAAGTTCCAATGGGTACAACATTAAGAGAAATAGTTTTTGATATTGGCGGAGGTATTCCAAATGGTAGAGAATTTAAAGCTGCACAAACAGGTGGACCGTCAGGAGGATGTATTCCAAAAGAACATTTAGATACACCAATAGATTATGAATCACTAAAAGAAATAGGTTCTATGATGGGTTCTGGTGGATTAATTGTAATGGATGATACAAAATGTATGGTGTGTTTAGCAAAATTTTATTTAGAATTTACAGTAAGTGAGAGCTGTGGTAAATGTACACCTTGTAGGATAGGAACTAAGCGAATGTTAGAACTATTAGAAAGATTATGTTCAGGAGAAGGCAGTGAAATAGATATTTATAAATTAGAAAAATTGGCTGTAAATATACAAAAATCAAGTATTTGTGGACTAGGTCAAAGTGCACCAAATCCTGTGCTTAGTACATTAAAATACTTCAGAGAGGAGTTTAGACAACATGCAATAGAGAAAGAATGTAAAACATTAGAATGTAAAGCATTATCAAAAATCACAATAGATTCTGAAAAATGTAAATCATGTGGACTATGTCAAAAACATTGCCCTGTAAATGCGATTGAAGGAGAAGCAAGAGAAAAAAGAACTATAAATCAAGATAAATGTATTAAATGTGGCACTTGTATATCAGCATGTCCATTTCATGCCATAGGAAATTAGCCAAAATGTAAAGTTTTAAGAAACAATCTAATTTATAAAAGAAAGAGAGATGTATATGGAAGAGAAAATGATTAATTTAACAATTGATAATCAAGAAATAACTGTGCCTGAAGGTACAACCATATTAAATGCAGCAAAACAAGCAGGAATAGATATTCCAACTTTGTGTTTTTTAAAAGATATAAATGAAGTTGGAGATTGTAGAATGTGTATAGTAGAAGTAGAAGGAAGAAAAGGATTTGCAACATCTTGTATTCAAACTGTAGAAGAGGGCATGGTTGTACATACTCATACGCCAAGTGTACTTGAAGCAAGACATGTAATATTAGATCTAATAATTTCTAATCATGCAAAAGATTGCCTAACATGTACGCGTTCAGGTAATTGTGAATTGCAAAAATTAGCAGTAAAATTTAATGTTCTTAGTGTAGAATTTCCAGGTGAAATGACAAAACATAGGGTAGATGACTTATCTCCATCAATAGTTAGAGACTTTAACAAATGTATACTTTGTAGAAGATGTGTAGCAGCATGTAAAAATGTTCAAGGCATTGGAGCAATTGATTGTATAAATCGTGGATTTGAGTCATGTATATCAACTGTAGGTGATAGTAGCCTAAATGATGTCAACTGCACATTTTGTGGACAATGTATAGAGGCTTGTCCAACTGGAGCTTTACATGAAAAAGAAACAATAAGTGATGTATGGGTAAAACTAAAAGATCCAGAAACAACTGTTATTGTTCAAACTGCTCCAGCTGTTAGAGTTGCCTTAGGAGAAGAATTTGGAATGCCAATAGGAACAAATGTTACTGGTAAAATGGTTACAGCTTTAAAAAGATTAGGATTTGATAAGGTATTTGATACTAATACTGGTGCTGATTTTACAATAATGGAAGAAGCAACAGAATTTGTAGAAAGATTTAAAAATAATGATAATTTGCCTATGATTACATCTTGCAGTCCAGGATGGGTTAAATTTATAGAAATGAATTATCCTGAACTTTTACCACATTTATCTAGTTGCAAATCACCACATCAAATGTTTGGAGCTATACTTAAAACTTATTATGCAGAAAAAGAAAATATAGACCCTAAAAAATTATATGTTGTTTCTGTAATGCCATGTATAGCTAAAAAATTTGAAAGACAAAGACCTGAAATGAAAGAAGAAGATTTATATGATGTAGATAATGTAATAACAACAAGAGAATTAGCAAGAATGATAAAACAAGCAAATATTGAATTTGAAAAATTACAAGACAGTGAATTTGATAACCCAATGGGAGAAGCTACAGGAGCAGGTGCAATTTTTGGAGTAACAGGAGGTGTAATGGAAGCTGCACTTAGAACAGCACAAGATATTTTAACAGGAAAAGATTTACAGAAAATAGATTTTAAGCAAGTTAGAGGAACAGAAGGAATAAAAAGAGCAGAAGTAGAAATTGCTGGTAAAAATATCAATCTAGTATCTGCAAGTGGACTTTCAAATGCTAGAAAGATTTTAGAAGAAATAAAACAGGGAAAAGCAGATTATCAGTTTGTGGAAATAATGGCATGCCCAGGAGGATGTATAATGGGGGGAGGTCAACCTATAAAAGACTCTAAAACTCAAGCAGAAGTTGATATTAAGAAATTAAGAGGAGAAGCATTATATTCAATTGATGAGAAGAGTAAAATAAGAAAGTCTCATGAAAATCCAATATTAAAAACAATTTATGCTGATTATCTAGGAGAACCTGGAGGAGAAAAAGCACATAAGCTTTTACATACACACTATTATAAAAGAGAAAAGTATAATATATAATATCATATATTGGAGCAGTAATTTTAAAATAAAGATATGTCCTAAACTTTATAATAATAGCCACTAATCTTGAATTTTGTTTTAAGATTTTTAGTGGCTATTATTATATCATAAACAATAATAATTATTTTGAAATTAAAAGTTAACGATAAGTCAGCATGACTTTCCTGATATAGGAAAAAATATCTTATAATACTAAAAAACTATTTATCACAATTTTGTTTTTCATTATTATTATTTTTTCCATTATTTTTATTATTTTTCTTGTTTTCTTTGTTTGACATGAGTAGCACCTCCATTTCATAATTCTATTTATATTTTGTCAACTTTTAATAAAAATATACATAAAATACATTGAAATATATAAAAATAAGTGATATTATAATTAAAATAACTTGAAGGGGCTGAAGAAAATGATTTTTGTAAATACTAAATTAGAAGAATTTGAAAATTATTTAAAATATAGAAAAGTTGCTATAATTGGAATAGGAGTTAGTAATATACCACTAATAGATTATTTGTATAGTAAAAAAGCAATTGTCACAGTTTTTGACGATAGAGAAATTGATGAATTACCAAAAGATGTAATTAATAAAATAACAAACTATGGATTTAAATTTTCATTTGGAAAAAATTCTTTAGAAAAACTACATAATTTTAATTTAATTTTTAGATCTCCTAGCTGTCTACCTACAAGAAAAGAATTAGAAGATGAAGCAAAAAATGGAGCTATTGTTACAACTGAAATAGAATTATTTATGAAAATGTGTCCAGCCAAAATTATAGGTGTTACAGGAAGTGATGGAAAAACTACAACAACCAGCTTAATAAATGCCATATTGCAAAAAGCAGGATATAAAACATTTTTAGGAGGAAATATTGGGAATCCATTATTTACAAAATTAAATGAAATAAGTGATAAAGACATCGTGGTTTTAGAACTTAGCAGTTTTCAATTAATGGGAATGGAAGTAAGCCCACAAATTTCAGTTATTACTAATATAACACCAAATCATTTAAATATACATAAAGATTATGAAGAATATATAGAAGCAAAGAAAAATATTTTCAAATATCAAGATGAAAATGGAATTTTAGTTTTAAATTATGATAATGAAATAACAAAAGAGTTTAAAAATGAAGCAAAAGGAAAAGTTATATATTTTAGTAGTAAGAAAAAGCTTGATAATGGCTACATAGTAGATGAAAATATAATAAAAATGTGCAATGACAAAATTAGGAGTCATATACTAAATACAGACAATCTTATGTTAAAAGGAATTCATAATTATGAAAATATATGTGCAGGACTTGCTGCAACAAATACATTGGTAGACAATGATACAGCAGTAAAAGCAATAAAAGAATTTAAACCTGTTGCAAACAGATTAGAATTTGTAAAAGAGATAAATGGCGTAAAATGGTATAACGATTCAGCTAGTTCTTCTCCAACAAGAACAATAGCAGGTATAAATGCATTTAAAGAAAAGATAGTGTTAATAGCAGGAGGATATGACAAAAATCTTGATTATACACCTCTAGCAAAAGAATTAATAGGAAAAGTTAGTAAGCTAATTTTAATGGGGCAAACGGCAGAAAAAATTTTTGAAGCAGTAAAAAATGAGACAGAAAAACAAAATACTGAAATTCCAATATACATGACAAATAATTTAGATGATGCAATAAGACTTGCAAAAAAATACGCTAGCAAAGATGAAGTTGTATTATTTTCACCAGCAAGTGCAAGTTTTGATATGTTTAAAAATGCAGTTCAAAGGGGTGAAATATTTAAAGAAAAAGTAAACAAATTGATTTAGTTGGACAAAAAAATAGGGTATTCATTTTAAGAATACCCTATTTTGCAGAGAACACATAAATAATAAAACATATAGTATAAGTTAGAGAAAGCAAATAGTTTAAAAAATGGAAAAAATTGACTCTTTACTTTATAAGTGATATAATATAGTTATACTAAACAATACTGACACAATTTTATATAGAGAATGGGGGGATACTTATGAAAAGTAAAGTCGCAAAAATAATCTTAATAGTATTACTAATAATTATAGTTTTGATTGTAATTAATTTAATAAGAAATTACAGCATTATTAAAGAAATTAGCAATTCTAATGAAAAATTCGAGGAAAATATCGGTAAAATGAAAAATTTTTATTTGTTAAAAGAAACAAAATCATCAAGCAAAGATGGATATATGAATGTGAAAACAGAAGTTTATTATAAAGATGCAATTTACCTTGAAAAAGTTGAAGGAAATGTAAATGATGAAAAAAATACAACAATTACTTGGTATGATTATAATAATAAAAATGGAATAAGAATATCCAACAATACAGAAGAAGAAATCACAAGTAATGATATTCCAAAAATAACAAGTCTAATAGATATTTACGATAAACTTTCTAATCAAGATATTGCAAAAGCTTTATTCTCAAAATACTTATTTATGCCAATTTCTGTAAAAGAAAATTGTTATGTCTTTAATGATAATGGAACAAGTACATATATAAATATAGAAAATAAACTAATTAAGAAATCTATAGGAAAAGGTATAGAAAAAACACAAGAATTTAATGAAGGAATAGTTCAAGATACAGATGTAGAAAAACCAAATATAGAAAATTTATAAAAATGAAAATACTAATAAAAATTAAGGGTTATTGTAATGAACAATAACTCTTTTTGATGTTATATAAAAAAACAAGTTCTAAAAAAGACAACCTTAGAATATTATATAATATAATAAATTTATTGGAGGTACAAAATGACCATAGAAGAAAGAAAAACAATTAATACAAATATTATTCAAAATCTGATATTAGAAAATAGGGAAAAGCTCACTGTATCAGGAGTAAATGACGTTTTGAGTTTTGACGACCAAGTTGTTGTTGTAGAAACAGAGTTAGGACTATTAACTGTCAAAGGAGAAAATATAAGAGTAAATAAGCTAAGTATAGACACATCAGAAGTTATTTTAGAAGGACACATCTCATTTTTATCATATAGTGATAAAGAACATGAAAAAAACAAAGATGGGGGACTAATAAGTAAAATTTTTAAATAACTATTTTAATAAAAACTATATGCAAGTTTTACAAAAGTGAGGAGAAAAATGATCGTAAATCAAGCTTTTATTTTTATAATTTTTATAGTAATTGGAGTAGTAATAGGAATATTGTTTGATATTTTTAGAGTTTTAAGAAAAATAATAAAAACAAAAGACAGCATAACATATATACAAGATATTCTATTTTGCTTAATTACTGGATGCATTCTACTATATGGTATTTTTCAATTTAATCATGGTGAAATACGTATATATATGTTTGTTTCTATAATTATAGGGATATCTTTGTATATTCTAACTATAAGCAAATACTTTATAAACATAAGTGTTTTAATATTAAATAAAATAATACATGTAACTAAAAAAATCTTAAGTATTCTACTTATTCCATTAAATTATATATATGATTTGATACACAAAATATTTAAACCAATATCTTTTATAATAATAAATGTAAGAAAAACTTTGTCAGATTTAAAAATAAAAACGATAAAAAAATCGAAAAAGAATGTAAAAAAAATAATAAATTAGAAGGAATTTACAAAAAAAAGTAGAATAATATATTATAGTATTATAAAGATGAAATTGAAAAGAGGCATACTTATGAAAAAAACTAAAAAATTATTTAAAATTTTATTTATGTCATTTATAGTAATATATGTAGCATATACATTTATTACACAACAAAAAACAATAAATCAATATGCAAAAAATTGTGAAAAATTAGATACACAAATTGCAGAACAAAAAGATTATAAAGAGGATTTAACAAAACAAAAAGAAAATACAGAATCAGAAGAATTTATAGAAACCACAGCTAGAGAAAAATTAGATATGTATTTACCTAATGAAAAAGTATATACAGATACAGGTTTTTAGTATGATTTTTATAACAGTTTAATACTTTATAAATTTTAGTATTAAACTGTACTTTTTATTTTTTACCATCAATTTTAAAAAAGCAAAATTAGGACTTTTCTTCTAATTCAAATTAATAAAAAAATAAAACAATCAACATAAAGTTGATATATAATAAATTTCAGGTTTTCTATAGTAAAATAT
>CALXHD010000054.1 GCA_944388015.1 uncultured Clostridia bacterium
TTGGTGATGTTTGTGGTGCTATTAATATTACTACATCAAATTCACTTCCGCTGTGCTTTGTGTATGGTTATTGCATAGCTGTGTTCTATTTGGTCTAGTTCAGAAAATTCATACCATGCTTCTTTGTTATCATCAAATTTTATTTCTATATATTTCTCTTTTGGTTCTACTTTTATAATTGTTCCTATTTCTCCATTAAATACTCCTGTACCATATTCTTTTTTTCCTTCTTTGTTCGTTTTTTCCCATGTTATATCATAATTGTTTTTTACTTGCATTATTCTATCTCCGTTTTCTGTATGTTGCTCCTGAATTTGATTTTTCCGGAGAATTTTCTATATTTGGATTTAAATATTGTTGTAATTCTTTATTTAATTCTTTTGTTCCTAACATTCCTTTTTTCGTAGGTGTTAATACTTGTATGTTTTTAAAAAAATCATAATCTCCATATTTTTTTAATCTTCCTGTACATAGGCTTATTAATTCTTGAACTATTTCTTCTTGTGTTTTATGTTTTATATAGAAGAAATCCTGATTTGTCTCATTTAATATATCATCTTTACTTAAAAATGGTTCTCCATTATTTACCTTATGTGCATTTAATATTATTTTGCTTTTTGCTGCTTGTCTAAAAATTTTGTCTAGTTGTACTGTTTTTATTGTTCCTGATTCTATAAAATCTTTTAATATATTTCCAGGTCCTACTGATGGTAATTGGTTTGCATCTCCTACTAATATTAATTTCGTTCCTTTATATATACATGAGAGTACATAATTCATTAGGAACATATCTACCATTGAAAGTTCATCTATAACTATTATATCTGCATCTATTGGTTCTCCTTGATATGTACTTTTTTTATTAAATATTCCTTCATCATCCAATTTTCCTATTCCTAATAGTCTATGTAATGTTGAAGCTTCTTTTCCTGTTGCTTCTGTCATTTTTTTAGCGGCTCTACCTGTAGGTGCTGATAATACTACTTTTTTCCCTCTTTTTTCGTAAATATCTATTATTGTTTTTATTATTGTTGTTTTTCCTGTTCCTGGCCCTCCTGTTATTATTAGTATATTATTTTTATTTATCTCTTTTATTGCTTCTTTTTGTTTTTCAGATAATTCAATTTGTGAGTTATTTTGTAATTTTTTTAATTCTGATTCTATATTTTTTATTTCTTTTGTATTTTTACTTTTTTGCAATTCTTTTATTCTAAATGCTATTTCTTGTTCCGTATTGTAAAAGTTTATAAGATATACCCATTTTTCTCCATTTCTTTTCACCACTTTTATTTCTTCTTTGGCTTTTAAATTAATTATGTTATCTTCGATTACTTCTGTGTTTATACTTAGCAATGTTCTTACATATTCTATTAAATTTGTTTGTAATATACAGCTATGCCCATTATATGTTGCTTTTATTAGTCCATATTTTATTCCACTTTGTACTCTTTTTTTATTTTCTAATTCTATTCCCATCTTTATTGCCATTTGGTCTATTTGTTTAAAGTCTACTCCTCTTGTTATTTCTATTAGAATATATGGGTCTTCTTCTATTTTTCTAACACTATCTATTCCTAGCATTTCATAAACTTTTTTAGCATGTTCTGCACCTATATTAAATCTTTCTAAAAAACTTACTATTTTCCACATTTCTTGATTTTCTATAAATGCTTCTGATATTATTTGGGCTTTTTCTTCTGATATTCCTCTAACTTCTGTTAATTTAATTGGGTCATATTTTATTATATTTATTGTGTTTTCACCGAATTTTTTTACTATATTTTTTGCTGTTACTTCTCCTACACCTTTTATTTTTCCACTTGCTAAATATTTTCTTATTGATACTTCATCTTTAGGCATTGTTTTTTCAAATGTTATTATTTTGAATTGTGTCCCATAGTCTTTGTGTTCTACATAGTTTCCTCTAACTTTTAGTGTATCTCCATTTGTTACAAATGGTAAATATCCAACTATTGTAATTTCTTCTTTGTCTGTTTCCAGTACTGCTATTGTATATCCATTTGTTTCATTTTGGTATATTATATCTTGTACTTCTCCTATTAGTTCTTCCAATTTTTTTCTCCTTTTTTGCTTATACTATCAAACATTAGTTCTTTTGTCAAGTGTTATTCATCTACATTGTCCATTATTTCTTTACATTCTCTCCAACTTGTTACTTTTAAAATTTCATATTCTTCTGATAATTTTTTTGCAATTTCTTTACTATTGTCTGTTGATTCTAGGTCTGCTACTATTATGTTTTTTAGATATTCTTCTCTTCCATATAAGATTTTAAATAATATTGAACGTAAAAAACCTTCGATTTTATCTTCCTGATTTTTAATTGCTATTATGACATAAATTCCATCTGCTTTCATTTTTGTATATGTAGTTATATATATTATATTTTTTATAATTTCAAATAAACCATAAAGGGCTAATGTCCAAAAAATTGTATTTAAAACAAATTCTAGCATTTACATTACCTCCTTAGGCATTATATGCTTTTTTCTATCTTTTTGTTACCTCTTAATTGTTGATGTTAGAACAAATCGGAAAGCCTTAAAATTTGCAATAATTTTAACTTTTCTCTTTGGCTTTCCGTTAATTTGTTCTGCGCCAATTTTACGCTAGTAAAATTGTGTGCAATGTGTTTTATCTATTAGGAATGTCAGTATGACTTTCCTAATAGATAAAAAAAGAACTGCTCTATTGTTGTTAAACAATAAGAACTGTTCCCCTCTTAAATTATATTAGTTGTAATATAACTACTTCTGCTCCGTCTCCTCTTCTTGGTCCTGCTTTTACTATTCTTGTAAAGCCTCCTACATTTTTTCCTGCATATTTTGGAGCAATTTCATTAAATAACATTGATGGTAAATCTATTTTTTTACCTTCGTTATCTTTTACTTTATTTAATTTTCTCATCATTTTTCTTCTTGCATTTAATCTTGTTGGCATATCTTTTTGTCTTTTTTCTTTTACTTCTTCTTTTACAACTTTTAAATATTCTTTTCCATTTTTGCTTTTTACTAGTTCTGTAATTTTATTTCCCTTTGTATCTAGTTTTGCTTTTTTTATTGTTACTTCTACTTCTTCATAGTTGTCTTTTTCTTTTATTGCTAATGATATTAGGCTATCTACTATTGATTTTACTTCTTTAGCTCTAGCTTCTGTTGTTTCTATTTTTCCATGTACAAGTAAATCTGTAGCTTGGTTTTTTAACATTGCTTTTCTAATATCTGTTGTAACTCCTAACTTTCTATTTCTTGCCAATTTTTTCACCTTCCTTTTTATTTATGTTATTCATCTTCTTTTGCAAAACTTAGTCCTAATGAAGCAAGTTTTGCTGTTACTTCGTCAAATGATTTTTTACCTAAATTTCTTACTTTCATCATGTCTGATTCAGATTTGTTTGTTAAATCTTCTACTGTTGCAATTCCAGCTCTTTTTAGGCAGTTAAATGATCTTACTGATAATTCTAGTTCTTCGATTGACATTTCTAACACTTTTTCTTTTTTAGCTTCTTCTTTTTCAATCATTACTTGTGTATTTTTAGTTGTTTCAGATAAATCTATAAATAATTCTAGATGTCCTGTCATAACTTTTGCAGCTAAACTTAATGCTTCATGTGCTTTTAAACTTCCGTCAGTCCAAACTTCTATTACAAGTTTGTCATAATCTACCATTTGCCCTACTCTTGTGTTTTCTACTTGATAGTTCACCTTTTTCACTGGTGTGTATATTGAATCGATTGGTAATACAGATATATCTTGATTTGGTTTTTTATTTTTCTCTGCTGAGTTGTATCCTCTTCCTTTGTCTGCTGTCATTTCCATTTTTAAATGTCCACCTTCTGCTACAGTTGCAATATGTAATTCAGGATTTAGTACTTCTACTGTTCCATCTGTTACAATATCTCCTGCTGTAACTTCTCCTTCACCATTAAAATCTATTCTTAATATTTTTTCTTCTATGTCGTCTGATTTTAATCTTACATTTTTTAAATTTACTATAATTTCTGGTACGTCTTCTACTACATTTGGTATTGTAGAAAATTCATGTAATACTCCATCTATTTTTACACTTGTTATTGCAGTTCCTGGTAATGATGAAAGTAATATTCTTCTTAATGAATTTCCTATTGTTACACCATATCCTCTTTCTAATGGTTCACATACAAATCTTGCATAATTATTTGTATCATCAATCTCTAGACATTCAATATTTGGCTTTTCAAATTCTATCATTTTTACCTCCTAATATGAGAACTCTCATCTCACTTATTTTAAAACCTTTTTCCGTTTCTTAAAGTAAAATTTAAAGTTATGATAAAAACTTTATAATTACTTTTTAACACTACTATTTTGAGTAAAGCTCTACTATTAAATGTTCTTCTATTGGTAGGTCGATATCTTCTCTTGAAGCTAATCTTACAACCTTACCACTTACATTTTTATTATCTCTTTCTAACCATGCTGGTACTGGTCTATTTGCTGTTTCTTCAACATTTATTTTTATTGTAGCGTTATCTTTTTTGTTTTCCTTTATTGTTATTACATCTCCAGCTTTTACTAAGTATGATGGTATATTTACTTTTTTACCATTTACCTCAAATTGTCCGTGGTTTACAAATTGTCTTGCTTGTGCTCTTGATGTTCCAAATCCTAATCTGTATACAACATTATCTAATCTACTTTCTAATATTTGTAATAGGTTTTCACCTGTGATTCCTTTTTTATTTGAAGCCATTTCAAAATATTTTCTAAATTGTTTTTCTCCAACTCCATAATATGATTTTGTTTTTTGTTTTTCTCTTAATTGAGTTCCATATTCAGATAATTTAGCTCTTTTTTGTCCATGTTGTCCTGGTGCATAGTTTCTTCTTGATATACTACATTTTTCTGAATAGCATCTTGATCCTTTTAAGAACAATTTTTGTCCTTCTCTACGACAAATACGACATTGTTCATCTTTATATCTTGCCATTTTTATACTCCTTTCTTAGATTACTATACTCTTCTTCTTTTTGGTGGTCTACATCCATTATGTGGTATTGGTGTTACATCTTTTATACTGCTTAATTCTAAACCTGCTGTTTGTAATGCTCTAATTGCAGCTTCTCTTCCTGAACCTGGACCTTTAACATATACTTCTACTGTTTTTAATCCGTGTTCCATAGCTGCTTTTGCTGCTGTTTCTGCAACTTGTCCAGCTGCATATGGTGTGCTTTTTCTTGAACCTTTAAATCCAAGTTCTCCAGCACTTCCCCATGATATAGCATTTCCTTGTGTGTCTGTTATTGTTACAATTGTATTGTTAAAGCTAGAGTGAATGTGTGCAGCTCCTTTTTCGATATTTTTTCTATTTCTTCTAGCTACTGGTTTTCTTGTTGTATTTTTGTTAGCCATTTTTTAAAATTCCCTCCTTTTAAGGTTTTTATTTTCGATTCATTTTATATTATTTTTATTTTTTACTTTTACTTACTAATTTTCTAGGACCTTTTCTTGTTCTAGCATTTGTTTTTGTTCTTTGTCCTCTTACAGGTAAACCTCTTCTGTGTCTTAGTCCTCTGTAGCAACCAATTTCTGTAAGTCTTTTTATGTTAAGAGCAACTTCTCTTCTTAGGTCTCCTTCTACGTTATATGATTCATCAATGATTTTTCTGATTGCATTTTCTTGTTCATCAGTTAAATCTTTTACTCTTGTATCTGGATTTATTCCAGCTTGTTTTAATATTTTTTGAGAACTTGATAATCCTATTCCATAGATATATGTTAGTCCTACTTCTACTCTTTTTTCTTTTGGTAAGTCTACTCCTGCTATACGAGCCATATTTTTTTGCACCTCCACAATTTTTTATTTTTACTTTTTAACTGAAATGCACTCAAAAATATTTTGAGCGGTTTTAAAAAGTTTTTTGAATATATATAAACACAAATTCGATATGTAAACCTTTTTAGGTTTCACAGCCGCTACCTAATTTGTGTTATAAGCTGAATTTTTAGTTAATAACTATCCTTGTCTTTGTTTGTGTTTTGGGTTTTCACAAATAACTCTAATAACCCCTTTTCTTTTTATTACTTTGCATTTGTCACACATTTTTTTTACTGATGGTCTTACTTTCATTTTTGCACCTCCTTAAATTTTTGCTTTACATTCTAATGGTTTAAGTTATGCAATTTCTTTTGAAAGTAAAATTGAAATTTTACTTTCAAAAGAAATTGCTAATTTGAATGTAAAAATTTATTTTGGGTTAATTTTTAACTTAATTAATTATTTTGCTCTCCATGTAATACGACCTTTGCTTAAGTCATATGGAGATAGTTCTACTTTTACTTTATCTCCTGGTAGGATTTTTATGTAGTTCATTCTAAGTTTTCCTGATATATGGGCTAATATTTGATGTCCATTTTCTAGTTCTACTTTGAAGTTTGTATTTGGTAGTGCTTCAACTACTGTTCCTTCAACTTCTATAACATCCTCTTTTGCCATATTTTTACCTCCTTACATAGAGTTTTATTTTTTACATAATATATAAACGAATTTGCAAAATATTCCTATTTTGCGTTTAACTATTTTATTTTACTATATAATTATAAAATTGTCAAGATTTTTGGCTCTTTTTCTGTAATTAAAATTGTATTTTCATAATGTGCTGATAAACTTCCGTCTTCAGTCACAATTGTCCAACCATCATCTAATTCTAAAATATTTGGTTTTCCTTGTATTACCATAGGCTCTATTGCAAGAGTCATGCCTGGTTCAAGCCTAATTCCTCTTCCTGCTTTTCCATAGTTTGGAATTCCAGGATCTTCATGCATATCTTTTCCTATTCCATGTCCTTGAAATTCACGTACTACAGAAAATCCTTGTGATTTCACATATTCTCCTATTGCATGTGATATATCTCCAATTCTATAACCTACTTTTGCATATTTTATTCCTTCAAAAAAGGCTTGTTTTGTTACATCAACTAATCTTTTAGTTTCTTTTGGTACTTTTCCTATTATAAAAGTTCTTGCTGCATCTCCATTATATCCGTTTTTTAATGCTACTGTATCTATGCTTACTATATCTCCTTCTTTTATTATTCTATGTTTTGATGGTATTCCATGTATTACTTCATCATTTATAGATACACATATTGAAGCTGGAAATTCCGGTACTCCTTTTATTCCAGGATTATACCCTTTTTCTGCTGGTATTGCTCCTAAATCTCTCATTGTTTTTTCTGCTATTTGATCTAATTCATATGTTGACATTCCTGGTTTAATTTCTTTTTCCAGTTTTTGATATGTTAGAGCTACAACTTTACAGGCTTCTTTCATTAGTTCTATTTCTTTTTTTGATTTTATAGTTACCATCTGTTATTGCTTCCTTTCCCTATTTTGCTATATTGTTTATGTCTTTTGCAACTTCTTCTGCTACATCTTTTCCTAAATGGTTTATTTTTATGCTTACTTCTTCTGTTCTTAATATTCCTTTTTCTTCATAATATTTTATTAATGGACTTGTTTGTTCCATGTACAATTTTATTCTTGATTTGATTGTTTCTTCATTATCATCTTTTCTTTGTACTATCTTGCTTCCACATTTATCACATATACCTTCTTGTTTTGGTGGATTCATTACTAAATTATATATAGTTTTACATTCTGGATTTGAACATATTCTCCTATTTACTATTCTTTCTATTATTTCGTCTTCTGGTGTTGTTAAGTTTAATACCATATCTACTTTTTTATTTTTCTCTTCTAATATTTTATCTAATGCTTCTGCTTGTTCTATAGTTCTTGGAAATCCGTCTAATATTACTCCTTTTTCTACATCTTTTTGTTCTAATCTATCTTTTACTATTTGTATTGTAATATCATCTGGTACTAAATTTCCTTTTGATATATATTTTTCTGCTAATTTTCCTAATTCTGTTCCTTCTTGCATGTTTTTTCTAAATATATCCCCTGTTGAAACTTGCTTTATTCCTATATTTTCTTGTAATATACCTGCTACTGTTCCTTTTCCTGTCCCAGGTGCTCCTAGCATTATAATTATCATATATTCATCTCTCCATTCTCTTTATTTTACTTTCATATTGTACTACAAAAGTATGTAAATTTCAAGGATTTTTTGAAAAAGATTATGTATTAGTAAATCTTATTTAACTCACTATAAACATACTGTTTAAAAGCATTCTTCCAATATCTATATTCTTTTGGCTCTTCAGGATATTTGCCACCAATATTTGTATTTAATGCTTCATAGAAATTCTTTACTTTTGTGATTATGTTTTTGTCAAATACTACCTGTTTTAATTTTTCAGTTGATTCATTAATCTTACAATAGAACTTATCAGGTGCAAATACTTCAACATCGTACATAAGAGCCGGATGTCCATCTTTACCAAAAAAACTATCACTGTATCCTAAGCATTTTGCTTTATACTTGTTTCCAGTAAGAATTAAAACTTCTTTTTCTTCTGGTTTTAGATAGTCATCTCCAAACCTCTCCATATCTAAGACAACTGCACCTTTATTAAAATGGAATTTGCAAATTGCAAGTTTATTTTTATTACCATATCCTAGTGCAATAATCTCTTCTATTGTTGCTTTTGTTGAGCTTTGGAATGCATCTATAAATTCATATGCACCTTCTTTTGTCTCAGATATTTCAGTTTGTCTGCATGCTCTTACTGTATCATATGTGATTTCTTCACCATTATTTGCAAAAGCAAAGAGTAACACAAACATGTCAGCAATCTTCTGTAATCCTACTGGAGTAATCAGTCCTGGAGTTTGTTTTTTTCCTTCACTAAATCTCATAAGCTCAGCTTTATCATTGCCCATTAGTGTATTTATGGTTTCATATGCTTTTTTTGCATTAACTGTCTCTTCATCAAAATCTTTTTTTGTGATAAACTTACCATCAGGATTCCCAACATAATATTTTTGGGCTGATATAATGTCACTAGAAACTGTCCTTGCAAAATTTCTGATACTCTCAATTCTTATTGACTTCCTTAAAGACTCTTTACTTGCATTTGTATGAAGCATGTTAATAAGATCGTCTTTGCTTATTTTGTTCATAATGTAGTCCTCCTAAATATGTTGTTTGTATGTCTTTTGTCTTAAATTATTTACCTCAATTCTCATATAGTTCTCCTTAAATTGCTATGAATTAATATTTTGGTGCAAATATTTATTGTCATATAATATTTGTTATTATATCATTCTAATATATTACTGTCAACATAATTACTTAAGCCTTTATTTCTAGTATTATGAGGCCATTCAATGCTTTTTATGTTAATTTACAATTTTGATAAATTTTATGTATAATGTTGGCAGAAAGAAAAAAGAAATCTTTTTGTTTAATTTGTAATTTTATGTAAAGCATGTTATGATTTAATTGTAACATGTTTTTTGTTGCCTTTGAAATCAGTACATTTTAATAGTGGTTGCGTTTTTTTATTATCCAACGATATGAGAAGTCAGGCATTGCCTGACTTCTCAATGACATTATTCAATTTTAGCAATGACCTCTGTATCCGCCGCCAATCGACTGTCCACAATGATTGGTCATTGGTGGTTCAGGTGAACTTGATCCACAATGACCTCCATAATCACTATC
>CALXHD010000055.1 GCA_944388015.1 uncultured Clostridia bacterium
ACCTTTTTTTTTTTCTCTTCTTACCATTTGTATTCCCCTTTTCTTACAGTTTTTTTTGTTTTTTTATTAAGTATAAAACTTAATGAAATTTTTCAATTGCTGTAAGTGCTTATTTTTAAGCAGTTATATCATTTTTATTTTTTTCTTTTTAATTTTTTAAAATTTTTCTATTGCCTATTTTCTGCTTGTATGGTATATTTTAGATATAATATTTTTTATTAAGTTTTATAATTAATAAAAATTGATTCATTTAGGCAGAGTTATGATTAGTTAAAAGGTTTAAACATTGTACCAAAAGGATCTATAATTCATTTTTCTATTTTTTTTGTTAGTCTTTCATAATCACTTATTCCATATAATATTTTTTTATTATAAAAATCACATTGCTTTATTAATAAAGTTCTATAAGAATTTCTTTATAATTCTTTTTTCCTAGGGCTTTTTTGTTTTTTATATCACTTGTTTCATTGGCTAAACATAATATATATAAATGATTCTAAAAAGGAGGAGCTTATGGATACAATATTAGAGGTAAAAAATGTAAGTAAAAAATATCAAAGTCTTAAAGGTGAAATACAGGCTTTAGAAAATGTGAATTTTAGAGTTAAACAAGGTGAATTTACAAGTATAATAGGTCCTAGTGGTTGTGGTAAATCTACTTTGCTTTCTATTATAAGTGGATTAGAACCTAAATCTGAAGGAAAAATCTATATACAAGGTAGAGAGGTTGATGGTATTTCTTCTGATGTAGGATATATGCTCCAAAAAGATTGTTTACTTGAATGGAGATCTATTTGGAATAATGTTATGCTTGGCTTGGAACTTAAAGGTATTAATACTGCGCAAAGTAAGGAATATGCTAAAAATTTGCTTATTAAGTATAATTTATATGATTTTAAAGATAAATATCCTAGTGAGCTTTCAGGTGGTATGAGACAAAGAGTTGCACTTATTAGAACTTTAGCTGTAAATCCCAAAATTTTACTACTTGATGAAGCTTTTTCCGCTTTAGATTATCAGACTAGAATAATGGTAACAAATGATATTTATGGTATTTTAAAGAAAGAAAATATAACTCCTATTATTGTAACACATGATATTTCTGAAGCTATTAGTATGTCTGATAAAGTACTTGTGCTTAGTAAAAGACCTGGTACTATTAAAGATATTCATAAAATTGATTTTGAAATAGATAATAGAAATCCTATTAATTGTCGTGAGAGTCCTAAATTTAGTAAATATTTTAATACTTTGTGGAAGGAGCTGAGTGATTATGAAAATACTTAATTCCATTTCAAGTGAAAGAAAAAAATACTTAAATAATATAAAAAGAGAAAAATTTTTAGTTTTGTTTGCTCAAGTTTTTGTTTTGATTGCTTTTTTATGGATTTGGCAATGGCTTGCTGATAATAATTTTATAGATAGTTTTATTACCAGTAAACCTTCTCAAATATTTGAAACACTTTCTAATCTTGGTAGTAATGATTTATTAAAACATATTGGTGTTACAGTTTATGAGACCGTAATTGGTTTTTTGCTTGGTACTTTTTTAGGTATAATTATTGCTATTATATTATGGTGGTCTAAATTTTTATCTAAGGTCGCTGATCCATATCTAGTTGTTTTAAATAGTTTACCTAAGGTTGCTCTTCGGTCCTGTTATTATTATTTGGGTTGGTGCTGGTACTCCTGCTATTATTGTTATGGCTGTTGCAATTTCTTTAATTGTTACTATTTTAGAGAATTTAAATGGTTTTTTAAAAACTGATTCTAATTTGATAAAAATGGCTAAGACTTTTAATGCTAATAAATTTCAAGTTCTTACTAAAATTGTTATTCCTGCTAATTTCTCTACTTTTATTAATTCTCTTAAAGTTAATATCGGTTTGTCTTTAGTTGGTGTTATTTCAGGTGAATTTTTAGTTTCTAAAGCTGGTCTTGGTTATTTAATTGTTTATGGTGGTCAGGTTTTTAAATTGGATTTGGTTATGACAAGTGTTTTAATTTTGGGTGTTGTTGCTGGTATTATGTATTTAGCCGTGTTATTACTTGAAAAATTGATTTTACGATATAGACAACATAGTTCTTAATTATAGTTATACTCCTAAATTTTAAATTTAATTTAGGAGTATTTCTGTTTATTTTTTTATTTAAAATAAGTGCTTATTTCTTGTAAATTTTCAAAATTATGTTGTCTTAAAATCTCATATGTAATTATTGCTACCGAATTAGATAAATTTAGTGACCTTAATGTTGGTAGCATTGGTATTCTTATTGTTTTATCATTTAAATATTTTTCTAATAACCATTCAGGCAGTCCTTTTGTTTCTTTTCCATATAATACAAATACTTCATTCATTTTAGAATAATCTATATCTGTATATTTCGTTTTTCCTTTTGTTGTTGCAAAAAACATGTTATTTTCTTCAGGTTTGTATTTTTCTAAAAATCTTTCTAATGAGTTGTGTTCTTCAATATCTAGTTTGTCCCAATAATCTAGTCCAGCTCTTTTTATAGATTTTTCGTCTATTTTAAATCCCAATGGATGTACTAGATGTAATTTTGCTCCTGTAATTGCACATGTTCTTGCAATATTCCCGCGTATTCTGTGGAATTTCTGGTTCTACCATAACTATATTTAGTTTCACATATATTCCTTCTCTCTATTTTAATATTTTGTAGTTTATATTATTAAATTATTATTTAAGTAATTTTTGTCTTACATATTCATATAAAATTATACCTGTTGCGACTGATGCATTTAAGCTTTCTGTTTTTCCAAGCATTGGAATTTTTATTTTATAATCTGATAGTTCTTGTATTTCTTTTGACACTCCATTTGCTTCATTTCCTATAACTATTATTTTCTTTTTGTATTTTATATCATATACACTTTTTTTAGTTTGTAGAGATGTAACTAATAATTCAAATTTATGTTTTTTTATTTCTAATAATGTCTGTTTTAAATCTTCACTTTCAATTACTTTAACCCTAAATATTGCTCCCATACTTGAACGTATTACTTTTGGATTAAACACATCTGCAGTTCCTTTTGATATTATTATTTGTGTTAGTCCTATACTATCTACTGTTCTTAAGATTGTTCCTAAATTTCCTGGATCTTGTATGTCATCTAATGCTACTATTATATCTTCATTATAGTTTATTTCTTGTTTTGGATCTGATTTTCCTATTATTGCTAATATTCCTTGTGGTTCTACTACATTTGTTAGTGTTTCAAATAATTTTTTTGTAACATATATACATTCATGTTTGGCTATTTCATACATTAAATCCTTTGGTATTGCTTCTATTTTTTCACATTCATCACATATTACTATTTGTTTTATTTTTGCTTTTTCTTGAATTGCTTCTTTTATTAGTTTTATCCCTTCTATCAAATATTCGTTGTTTATATCTCTATATTTCTTGTCTTTTAGCTTTTTAATATGTTTTATAAATTGATTCTCTTTACTTGAAATTATTTGCATAATTAATTTTCCTCCTTAAGGTTCAAATCAGTTATTAAACAATTATATATAGTCCTTTTTAATAACTAATACTAAATAAGTGAAACTGTAACTTATAAATTTCTTAAAAATTCTTTTACATCATTTAATATTTGTCTTTCACTGGTTGTTCCAATTTCAAATGTTATCATTGGTTTTGCTCCGTGGCTGGAATTTTATTCTATTTTTGTATTTATCAACTAATCTCATAACATCTATATTAAATTTGGATTGTTCAAATGTAAATATTACTGCTGTTTTCTTACTTGCTATTTTTGTTATATAATGTGGTTTTGCTAAATATTTTATTCTAGCTATGTCTAATAGATTTTCTAACTCTTCAGGCATGTTTCCATATCTGTCTATTATTTCATCTACTACATTTTGTATATTCTCTTCATTTTTGCATAAGGCTATATTTTGATATATTTCTATTTTTTGGCTTGAGTCTGAAATATATTCATCAGGAATATAACTTGTAACATTTAAATCTATTTGTATGTCTATACTTGGTTCTATTTCTTCTCCTTTCATTTCTTTTACAACCTCATCTAGTAATGTGCAATATGTGTCATATCCTACTTGTTCTAAGTGTCCTGATTGTATTTCTCCAAGTAAACTTCCTGCTCCTCTTATTTCTAAGTCTCTCATTGCTATTTTAAATCCTGAGCCAAATTCTGTAAATTCCTTTAATGCTTTTAGTCTTTTATCTGCAACTTCTGCAAGCATTTTATCTTTTTTGTATGTTATGTATGCATATGCCTGTCTTGAACTTCTTCCTACTCTTCCCCTTATTTGATATAATTGTGCTAGCCCCATTCTGTCTGCATTTTCTACAATTATTGTGTTTGCATTTGGTATGTCTATACCTGATTCTAATATTGTTGTACATACTAATACATTTGTCTTTTTTTCTATAAATTCTTCCATTATATCTTCTATTTCTTTTCCTGTCATTCTTCCATGTGCATATGATACTGTTGCTTCTGGTACAAGTCTTGATATATCATCCGCCTTTTTTTGTATGTTTTCTACATTGTTAAATATGTAAAAAACTTGACCATCTCTTTCTAATTCTCTTGTTATTGCTTCTTTTATTACTTCAGTATCATATTCTAATACATATGTCTGAACTGGTTTTCTATTTTGTGGTGGTTCATATATAACTGACATATCTCTGATTCCTACTATTGACATATGCATTGTTCTTGGTATTGGTGTTGCTGTCATTGTTAGTACATCTATATTTGCTTTATATTGTTTTATCTTTTCTTTTGCTTTTACTCCAAATCTATGTTCCTCATCTATTATTAAAAGCCCTATGTCTTTAAATTCAACATCTTTACTTAAAAGCCTATGTGTTCCTATTACTACATCTACTTCTCCTAATGCTAATTTTTTTATTACTTCTTTTTGGTATTTTGCACTTTTAAATCTATTTAATATTTCTACTCTTATTGGGAAATCTGCCATTCTATTTTTAAACTCTTCATATTGTTGTTGGGCAAGTACTGTTGTTGGCACTAAATATGCAACTTGTTTTTGGTCCATTACTGCCTTAAATGCCGCTCTTATAGCTACTTCTGTTTTTCCATACCCTACGTCTCCGCATAGTAGTCTATCCATAGGTCTTTGTGATTCCATATCTTGTTTTACTTCTTTTATACATCTTAATTGGTCTTCTGTTTCTTGATATGGAAACTTGTCTTCAAATTGTTTTTGCCATGGAGTGTCTTTTGAGAAACTATATCCTTTAGCTTTTTCTCTTTTAGCATATAGCTCAATTAAATCTTTTGCAACTTCTCTTAAATTCTTTTTAACTTTAGCTTTTGTTTCTCTCCAGTCTTTACTTCCTAGTTTGTTTATTTGTGGTTTTAATTCATCTCCACCTATATATTTTCTTATATTGTCTAATTGACTTGTTGGTACATATAATATATCATCATTTTGGTATTTTAATTTTATATAATCTTTTGTAGTTTTATCTGCTGTTATTGTATTTATTCCAATATATATACCTATACCATAATCTTTGTGTACTACATAATCACCTATTTTTAAGTCTGCAAAAACTACTTTTTCTCCTTCTTTATATGCTTGACTTGTGTATGTTCTTCTTTTCTTTCCACCTTCTATTAAGTCATCTGCAGATATTACGATTTGATTTATATCATAATTTTCAAATCCATGTGTTAAATTCCCAATAGTTATTGTTACAGTTTTTTCTTTTGACTTTACTATTATTGTTTTATCTAGTTTTTCTTCTATTTTACTTATTATGTCTTGTTTTTCTAAAATTTCTTGAAGTTTTTTTGCTTTTTCTTTGTTTGATACTACTACATATATGTTTTTTTCTTCTTTAATCCCTTTTTTGATATCATCAAATAGATTTTCTATTTCGCTTTTGTAGTAGTTTATTTCTCTATACTGCATTTTATATTTTTCTGCTTGTCTGTTTATTTGTGTATCTTGTTTTTCCATATATATTAAATTCTTTTTAGTAGACTCCAATTTTGTTTTTATTTCACTATATGGTTTAATTCCTAATATGGCTTGTGGCACAAATTTTTCTTTTTCTATAAGGTTTTTTATTAAATTATCATTATCTATTAGTATATTTTTTGCTCTTTGTTCTAATTTATTTACTTCATCTATTGCTATTATATAGTTATCTGATAGATAGTCTATTATTGTTTGTTGGTTAGAATAAAAGCAATCATAATATTTGTCTATTTTACTTATATAGTTTCCTGCTTTTATTTGTTCTATATCTTCTTCTATAATTTCTTCTTGTTTGTTATTTGTGATTGTTTTTCTTATATTTTTGCATATTTCTTCTATTGATTTTTCTAATATATATTCATGTGCTGGCATTATTTCAATTTTGTCTAATGTATTTATTGATCTTTGACTTGTTATGTTAAAGTTTCTAATTGAATCTATTTCATCTCCCCAAAATTCAATTCTAACTCCTATTGTTTCATTTATTGATATATCTAATATTCCTCCTCTTATGCTAAATTGTCCTCTTCCTTCTATTAGATCACATCTTAAATAACCTAGGTTTACTAATGCTTTTTTTATATCTTCTAAATTACATATATCCCCTATTTTAAATTTTAATATATTTTTATATAATGTCTCTTTTGCAGGTAAATTTTGCATTACGGCTTCTATTGTTGTTACTAATATATTATTTTTTTTAGCTTTTAATCTATTTATTGTTTCTATTCTAGAGTATGGTATGTCTTTGCTTTCTGCAATATAATCATATGTTACTATATCCTTTTTTGTAAATATTATTACTTTATCTGTAAACATTTGCATATTATTGATTATTTCTTTTGCTTGGATTTCATTATATGTTATTATTGCTATTGGTTTTTTTGAGTATTCATTTATTGCTGTTAATGTTTGTGCCATACCAACGCCAGTTAAGCCCGATATTCCTATCGGACTTTTTGTATTTTCAATTTGTTTTATGAGTTCTACAAATTTTTTAGATTTTCCCATATCCCCTATTATTGTATTCATTTTCATTCTCCTATCTTCTTAAAATTAATCTATCAAATTTACTGTGTATATACTTTTTTAGTTTTTCCATAAATTCGTTTGGTTCTATTTCTTTTTTTGCAACTAAGTCTAATCCTTTTTCCCAACTTGCAGTAAGTTTTGGGTTTAATAAATCAGGCATTGCATTATTTACAATATCATAGATTATTTCTCCTTTTTGTGTTGGTGTAATTATTTGTGTTTTTCCATTTATCTGTATATATTTTATTTTTTCTAGTTTTTTCATTATTTCTGCTCTTGTTGCACTTGTTCCTATTCCTGCTCCTTTTATTTGTTCTCTTAGTTCCTCATCTTCTATTAGTTTTCCTGCATTTTCCATTGCTAATATTATAGATCCTGAGTTATATCTTGTTGGTGGAGTAGTTTCAGCTTCTTTTATTTCTGCATTTTGTATTATTAATTCTTGGCCCTTTTTTAGATCTTTTAATTGTTCTATGTCTATACTTTCTGTTTTGTTTTTATGTTCATTGTTTTCTTTTTTATCTTCTATATCCTTAGAGTTATCCACAGGTTTTCCACTATCTGTGGATAATTTGTTCGTTTGTTTTTCTGTTGGTCTTAAAATTTCTAAAAATCCTTGTTTTGTGCATACTTTCCCACTAAAGTAGAAACTTTCTATTTTTTTATTTTCTGCATTTTCTTCTTCACTTTTATATACATCAACAGTTATTTGTATTTTACTATATTCAGCTGGTGGATAGAATATGGCTAAAAATCTCTTTACAATTAGAATATATATTTTTTTGTGTAGTTCAGGTAGCTTGTCATAATTTTCGTATCCTTGCCCAGTTGGTATTATTGCATAATGGTCTGTTATTTTACTGTCATTTACATATTTTGTTTTTATTAAATTGCTTGAATATTTTTCTTCTATCATTTTATTTATATATTTTTGTATTTCTTCATTTTTAAACCCTTTTGCTAATCCGTTTAGATTCTTTTTTATTTCCTTTGCTACAGCTGTTGATAATACTCTTGCATCTGTTCTTGGATATGTAACTAGTTTTTTTTCATATAAATTTTGTATAATATCTAGTGTTTCATCTGGTTTTATCTTAAATTTTTTTGTACATTCATTTTGTATTTCCGCTAGGTTGAATAATAGTGGTGCATTTTCTTTTTGCTTTGTTTTTTTAAGTTCTGCTATTTTTGCTTTTTTTCCTTCTAAGTTTGATATAAATGTTTTTGCATCTTCTTCTTTTTTAAAGCCTGTTTCATTATATAGTCTAGGTGACTCATATACATTTGATTTTTCTGTAACTTTCCATTCTGCATCAAATTCTGTTTCATTGTTATTAGAGAATCTTCCTATTATTTTATAGTATTTAGTTTTTACAAAATTTCTGATTTCTCTTTCTCTTGATACTATCATTCCTAATACACATGTCATAACCCTTCCAACTGGTATTGATGCTTTATCTTCTTGTATGCTTTGTGCTAGTTTTTTTCCATATATAATTGATAATAATCTTGAAAAATTTATCCCTATTAAATAATCTTCTTTTGCTCTTAAGTATGCACTATCTGATAGACTATTGTATTCTGATAAATCTTTTGCTTCTTTTATTCCTCTTAATATTTCTTCTTCTGTTTGGGAGTCTATCCATACTCTTTTTATTTTTATATTTGGATTTGGTTTTACCATCATAAAAACTAGTCTTTGGATATATTCTCCTTCTCTTCCAGAGTCTCCTGCATTATATATTTCTTCTATGTCTTCTCTATGCATCAATGTATTTATTACATTAAACTGATTTTGTACATTTGGAATTATTTCGTATTTCCATTCTGTTGGGATAAATGGTAAGGTATCTAATCTCCAAAATTTTAATTTTTCATCATATTTTTCTGGATAACTCATTGTTACTAAGTGTCCCACACACCATGTTATTATCCATTTATCTGATTCTATATATCCATTTTTTCTATTGACATTTATTTTAAGTGCTTTGGCAAATTCCATTGCAACTGATGGCTTTTCTGTTATCAAAAGTTTTTTGCCCATGTTTTTTCATCCTCCCTAGGCACAAGTTGGTTAGAAAAGATTTAAATTTAAAATTTATTGATATGTACTTTTTCCAAATTTTAAATGAAGTTTAACTATGCCAAAATTGTAGTTATTTTCAACTATTTTCCTCTTTTTTGTATTTGTATTGTAGCATAGATTTTGTTTTTTTGCAATTAGTAAAATAAAGAATTTCCTTGCTATTTTTCAGTTTATATTGTAAAATTGAAATGAATAAGGAAGGCGTGCATAACGAAATCAAAGATTTCTATGCACACATGTGCAAAATTGCTTCGCAATTATTGCATGAATATAAGAAGTCTAACCTTGTTGTATACGGAAAAATCTTATATATGGTCAGGATAAAAGCCGATTTTTCCTATACAATAAAAATAGTTTTTACTTAAACCTAATTATGTGATGAAAGGGATGTGATAAAAATGACAGGAATTGGAATAGGAGAAAGCGATTTTAAAATGCTAAGATTAAAAGATAATTACTATATAGATAAAACAGAATATATAAAACA
>CALXHD010000056.1 GCA_944388015.1 uncultured Clostridia bacterium
AATATATCATTACAATAAGTAAAAGAAAATAATTATATAGACATTTTAATAGATAGAATAGAATATAAAAATAAAGACACAAAACAAAAAATGGAAGAAATTAGAAAATGTGCAAAAGAGTATATAAACAGTAAATGTAATTAGATAATAAAAGTACATATTAACTAGATCAAAGATTATTATAAAGAGGGCCCACTTGGGAACCCTCTTATTAAAGGTTTTAAATTACTTTCCATTTACCCCTTCTCCTGCGAGGATAACCCTTAGCATGTGAAAAAGTTTTAGGATTTTCTGTATCTAAAATCCGTTTTTTAGATACAGTTAACATTGGAAGAAGCGGATGATGTTTGTGTCTTCTTTGCTGTCTGTTCATAATGTAACCTCCTAAATATTTAATATATAAATATTAACACAAAAATAGTAGATATACAAGAAAAAATTCATATAAAATTAAGAAAAAATAAATACTATTTTGTATATAAATATGATAAACTAATGTAAAAGAAAAAGGAGGATAAAAAATGTCAGAGCAAATTTTAAGATGTCAAAACTTATACAAAAAATTTGGCAAAAAACAAATTCTAAAAAATGTCTCTTTTGAGTTAAACAGTGGAGATATATTGGGATTTATAGGACCAAATGGAGCAGGAAAAACAACAACAATAAAATTGATACTAGGACTGCAAAGCATAACTGAAGGAAAGGTAGAAATAAATGGACATGATATAGAAAAAGAATTTACGAAAGCAATTAGTAAAGTAGGTGCAATAGTAGAAAATCCCGACTTATATATGTATTTATCAGGATATGACAACCTAAAATTAATTACAAAAATGTATAAAGGAATAGATGAAACAAGAATAAATGAAGTAGTAAAATTAGTAAAACTTGAAAATCGAATTAAAGATAAAGTATCTAAATACTCACTTCGGAATGAGACAAAGATTAGGAATAGCACAAGCAATAATACATAAACCAAATTTATTAATTTTAGATGAACCTACAAATGGACTAGACCCAGAGGGAATTAAAGAAATGAGGGAATTATTAATTAATTTAGCAAAAGAAGAAAAAATGGCAATATTAATATCAAGTCACAATTTAGCAGAACTAGATAACCTATGTAATAAAGTATGTATAATAAAAAATGGAGAAATAATAGAAACAAGTGGAATATCAGAAATAAAACAAGAATCAGAAAGAAATTATAACATATTTGAAATAAACAACACTGAAAAAATAAAAGAACTATTACCAAATGCAATAATATTAAATGTAAACAAATTTAAAATAGATGCTGAAAAAGAAGAAATAGCAAAAATAATAGAATTATTAGTAAAAAATAATATCTCTATTTATGAAGTAAAAAAAGAAGAAAAATCATTAGAAGATGCATTTTTTGAAAAGACAGGAGGTAATATAATTGAGTAATTTAATAAAAAATGAATTAACCAAAATCTTTAAGAAAAAATCTATATATATAATATTATTAGTAACACTTGCATTTGTAATTTTATCAAACTGTATATATAAATATTTTTATGGAAATTCAAGCTATACATATTATAGTGATGGATATATCCAATATGCAAAAGAAGCAATAAATAACTTAGACCCTAATAAACCTAGTGACACAAAAATGTATATAGAATACAAAACAGTAGTAGATGTAAGTGATATTTTAAAGCAATATAATAGTGATGATTGGCAAATACAAATAATTGCATCTACAATAGAAAGTTATATAAATGAAAGAAACACATATTTATATGGGGCAGAAAAAAATGAAGAACAAGCAAATAAGATAAATGAACAAATAAATAATTTATTAAATAGACTAAGAAATGATGACTGGAAATATTTTGCAAACGAAGAATTACAAAAAGCAGAAGACAAACTAAAAACCTTAGAAGAAGAAAAAAACACAACTGAAGATAAACAAAGATTAGAAGAAATAGAAACAGAAATAAAAACAGCAAAAATAGACGTGGAAGTAGCAAAATATAGGGTAGACGAAAATATAAAATATGGATATGACTTTATGAACAATGCATTAACAAATTATCAAGAACAAAGTTATATGATAGCACAAACAGAAACATCAAACAAAAAATTAACATATCAAGAAGAAAAGGAATACAAAGCAAGTATAGAAGAAAAAGAAATCAGTAAATATATAATAGAAAATCATGTGGATATAAATAAAGGAAATGACCTAAGAGGAATTCTTTCACATTTTTTTAATGAATTTGGTTTATTTATAATAGTAATAAGTGTAATGATAGCAGGAACAATTGTAAGTGAAGAATTTAACAAAGGAACAATAAAACTATTATTGGTAAAACCACATAGTAGAGCTAAAATATTATTATCAAAATTTATAACAGTATTAATAATGATAGCATTTTCAATTATTGCAATATTAGGAATGGAATTAATTGTAGGAGGAATAATATTTGGATTAGATAGTTTATCAATACCAATATTAGAATATAATTTTAATACAAATACATTACAAGAATTAAATATATTTGCATATTTAGGAATACAAATAATTTCACAACTACCAATTATAATATTACTTGCCACATTATCCTTTGCATTAAGCACAATTTTTACAAATTCGCCAGTAGCAATAGTTATACCTTTACTTGGATATATGGGAACAGCAATAATAAATCAACTTGCTATACAATATAACATAGGATTTTTGAAATATTTTGTAACATTAAATTGGGACTTCAGTCAATACCTATTTGGAAACATGCCATTAATGGAAGGACTAACACCAATATTTTCATTATTTATTTGCATAATATATTTCTTGATAATGATAATACCAACATTTATAATATTCAAAAAGAAAAATATAAAAAATATATAACTAATTTAGCCACAGGACTAGGATTTTTGAAGTATTTATTATACACAAAATGAAATTACCGTGAATTATAATGTTTTGGAATCTATATTTAACTTTAATTGCTGTAAATACTTGTATTTACAGCAATTTTGTGATATAAATAATAAGGAAACTTAACCTTGTTGTATAGCAAAAATCTTCGATTTTTCCTATACAATAAAGAAAAATAAAAAGGTTTATAGGTAAAACCTTATTCTCATCTATTAGGAAAGCTATACAAACTTTTCTAATTTGTTCTAAAAAAACCTAAATAAATTATGCGAGGAATGTGAGTAAAATTGAAAAATTTTATTTTGATATTACAAGAAAAAATTGAAAAAGCATTTGAAGAATGTGGATATGATAAACAATATGGAAAAGTTATAAATTCAAATAGACTAGATTTATGCGAATTTCAATGTGATGGAGCATTAATGGCAGCAAAACAATATAAAAAAGCACCATTTATAATAGCAGAAGAAGTAGTAGAAAAATGCAAAAATAATAAAGAATTTGAAAAAATAGAAGTAGTAAAACCAGGCTTTATCAATATAGATGTTTCAAAAGAATTTATAACAACTTATTGTAATCAAATAATAAATGAAGAAAAATTTGGTTGCAATATGGAAAAAGATAAAACAGTTGTGATTGACTATGGAGGACCTAATATAGCAAAACCTTTACATGTTGGACATTTAAGACCAGCAATTATAGGAGAAAGTGTAAAAAGAATACATAAATTTTTTGGCAACAGGGTAATAGGAGATGTGCACCTAGGAGATTGGGGACTTCAAATGGGACTAGTAATAGAAGAACTAAAATTTAGACATCCTGATTGGCCATATTTTAATGAAAATTTTGATGGAGAATACCCAAAAGAAGCACTGTTTACAGTATCAGACTTAGAAGAAATATATCCATGTGCTAGTAGTAAAACAAAAGTAAGTGAAAATGCAACAGAAGAAGAAAAAATAAAAGCAAACGAATTCAAAGAAAATGCAAGAAAAAATACAGCATATCTGCAAGAAAAGAAAAAAGGATACTATGATCTATGGAAGAAAATTGTCGAAATATCTGTAAAAGATTTAAAAGAAAACTATAAAAAACTAGATGTAGAATTTGATTTATGGTTAGGAGAAAGTGATTCTCAAAAATATGTCAAACAAATGGTAGAAAAAATGCAAAAACTAGGCATTATATATGAAAGCAATGGAGCAATGGTAGTAGATGTACAAGAGCCAACAGATACAACAGAAATAAACCCATGTATGGTTTTAAAAACAGGAGGAGTATCTTGTTACCAAACAACAGATTTAGCTACAATAATGCAAAGACAAATAGATTTTGATCCAAACGAGATTATATATGTTGTAGATAAAAGACAAGAACTTCATTTTATACAAGTATTTAGATGTGCAAGAAAATCAGAGATAATTGATAAAGACGCAAAATTAACATTTCTAGGATTTGGAACAATGAATGGAAAAGACGGAAAACCATTTAAAACAAGAAATGGTGGTGTAATGAGACTTGAAACACTAATAAAAGAAATAAATGAAAAAGTATACGAAAAAATGAACGAAACAAAGGAAATAGAAGACAAAGAAAAAAGAGAAATATCTGAAATTGTTGGACTTGCAGCTTTAAAATATGCAGACTTATCTAACCAAATATCAAAAGATTACATATTTGATATAGATAAATTTACATCTTTTGATGGAAAAACAGGACCATATATATTATATACACTAGTTAGAATTAAATCAATTTTAAACAAGTTTAATGAAACAAGTAGTATAAAAGAAAACAGAATACTAGAACCAACAGAAGATATAGAAAAACAAATCTTATTGAAAATAGCAAAATATAGCCAAGTTCTAGAAGAAAGTTACTTAGAAAATGCACCATCAAAAATATGCATATATTTATATGAACTTGCAAATATATTTAATAGTTATTATCAAAAAGTAAAAATACTACAAGGAGCATCAGAAAAACTAGACTCAAATATAGTATTACTAACATTACTAAAAAGAATTTTTGAAAATGGTATTAATTTACTTGGATTTAAAGCACCAGAAAAAATGTAATTATTGTTTTTCCCACTTAGCTATTAATTTTTAAATATATAGTTTGTCAAATTGGTTATAAAATAACTATAATTATTTTATAACCAAGAAAGGTATGTGATAAGAATGAAAATAATATATGGAACAGGTAATAAAAATAAAGTCATTGCAATGAAAAAAATCTTAAAAGATAATAATGTAAAAGCTGAAATATATACATTAAAAGATATTGGATTTTATGAAAAAATAATAGAAGATGGCAAAACATTTGAGGAAAACTCAAAAATAAAAGCAATGGCAATAAAAAAATTCTGTGACAAAAACAATATATTAGATAAAATAATAATAACAGATGATGCAGGAATGTGTATAGAAAAGTTAGATGGAGAACCTGGAGTGTATTCAGCAAGATATGCAGGAGAAAATGCCACACAAATAGAACTTTTAGAAAAAGTATTAAACAAAATGAAAATATTTGAAAAAGAAGAAGATAGAAAATGCAAATTCGTATGTGTATTAACTGCAATTCTTCCTGATGGAGAAATCATAGTTTCTAAAGGAGAATGTAAAGGAACAGTAGCAAAAGAGATTGGAACTTTAGGAGGACTAGAATATCAACCTATATTTATACCAAATGGATTTGACAAGCCATTAAGTAAATTAAATGAAAAAACATATAAGAGATTACATAATCACAGAGATTTAGCAGTAAAAGATTTAGTAGTGAAATTAAGAAATAAAGGAATTAACTAAAAAGAGAAAAATCAAAAAATTTTTCTCTTTTTATTGTATAGGAAAAATCGGCTTTTATCTTGACCATATATAAGATTTTTCCGTATACAACAAGGTTAGGCGTCTTATATTCGTGCAATAATTGCAAAGCAATTTTGCACATGTGTGCATAGAAATCTCTGATTTCGTTATGCACGCCTTTCTTAATTTCTCCTTTTTCCAAATATAGAAAGAATACGTATAAAAATATTAATAAAATCTAAATATAATTGCATAGCACAATAAATGTGTATTTTATCAGAATTTAATGATGGATCTACTTGTAATTCCTTAATTTTATTTATATCATAAACAGTAACACCAAAAAATACTAGAAGTATAACCCAATCAAGAAGTAAATCAAAACCAGTACTCTTTACAAAAAATAAATTAATTATACTTAAAATAAGACCTGCAATTAAAAACACCATTAAATAAGTTCCAAATTTACTTAAATCTTTATTAGTTTTATAACCAATAAAACCTAAAACAGCAAAAATTAAACTAGATATTATAAATAGATATATAATTGAATTTAGTTCAAAAATAGCAAATATAGTACTTAATGTTATACCATTAATCATCGAATAGGCAAAATACAGTATACCGACTGCAACAGGTGAAAGTTTTCTAAAAAATAAACTAAATAATATAACAACAAGCAATTCTAATATAAGAATACCGCCCCAATATCCATCAGATATTAAATTAAAACATAACCCTGAATAATATGTGTAAGCAGATATTATAGCAGTACCTAAAAGACCTAAAAACATCCAAAAAAATGTTTTTGCAAAAATCTTATTCTGAGAATCAGTATCAATAATAACTTCATTATTAAAATCATCCATGATAAATCACCCTTTCTTTTATATATTATATCTTATTGTATATATATTATAATAAAAACAAGTAAAAAAAGCAATTATATTAGAAAAATTTAAAATAAACATATTACTAGATAACTTATATAAAATTATTTAAAGTCTCTTCTAATTTGCCTTTCTACATCCCTTTTTATAATATCTTGTCTTTTATCATAAAGCTTTTTACCTTTACCCACACCAAGTTCAAGTTTAACTAAACTTCCTTTAAAATATAGACTAATAGGAACTAAACTATATCCTTTTTGACTAACTAAGCCAACTAATTTATTTATCTCACGTTTTTGTAATAATAACTTTCTATCACGTAATGGATCTTTATTAAAAATATTTCCATGTTCATACGGACTAATATGCATACCAACTACATATACCTCTCCATGTTTTATAATTGCATAAGCGTCTTTTAAATTAACCTTATTTTGTCTTATTGATTTAATTTCTGTACCACTTAATACAATACCAGCTTCCAATTTGTCTTCAATTGTATAGTTATGATATGCAGTAGGGTTTTTGCAAATTAATTTTATATTCATCTTTTAATCACGTTCCCTTCTCATAAAACTCCATTATTAAAATATATGAAGAGTATAACATGAAATAAAAGGAAGTTCAAGAATTAGATTAGGAAAAAATTAGAAATATAAAAAATATTGTTATTTAGTTCACTTGTAACTAGAAAAATGTATAAACTTATGGTTTGAACAATGTGAACTTATTTGAACTTCCTTATTATAATAAGAGATGCTATAATTTTATCAGAAAGAAAAAAGTAAAGGAGAGATTTAATTATGGAAAAAACAAAGTTAAATAACGGTATAGAAATTCCAATGCTAGGAATTGGTACATTTATGCAAACACTAGACCAAGCAGAGGATTCTGTGTACAATGCATTGAAAGCAGGATACAGATTAATAGATACAGCAAATGCTTATCAAAATGAAAAAGGTGTAGGTAGAGGAATTAAAAAATCAGGAGTACCAAGAGAAGAAATCTTTTTGGAAACAAAATTATGGCCAGCATTTTATGAAGAAGAAGACCAAGTAGAAAGAACATTAAAAAGGTTAGACACAGAAATTACTTGCAAGTTATGTTCAAATGAAACCAGTTTTAGATGATCAAAAATAATAATGTTGATTTTGTATTAGTAGCTGGACAGATAGTAATTCAAGAGTAACAAAAGAATATGAAGATGAATCTTTAAGAGATATTGAGCTTGTATCTACAACAGTAGAGAATTGGGAAGATTATGATACAGTATTAATTGGGTATCCAATTTGGTGGGGAATAGCAGCATGAATAGTATAAAAGTGTTTTTTCTATTAGAAAAGACAGAATGACCTTCATAATAGAGAACAAATCGGAAAGCCTTAAAAATTACAATAACTTTAACTTTCTTCTATGGCTTTCCGTTAATTTGTTCATGCACCAATTTTGCAAAATGTATGCTTTTATTCTCTCAATAAATCAATCCATTTATAAATCACATTTTTACACATATTAAATAAACCTAATTTATCTACATCACTATTTGCAACTAAATTAACACTAGCAATTACATTTCCATCTAAAACAAATTTAGCTTCACCTAATTTTTGACCTGCTAGAATTGGAGCAGAAATATTTTCATTTAATACAATTTCTTGAGATATATTAGTATCTTTGCCTTTTTCAATTAAAGCTCCACTAGCATTTTCTAAAACAATGTCAATTTGTTTTTTAGAACCTTTTTTAATATCAATAGTTTTTACAACATCACCTTTATTTCCAAAGCTTTTAAAAGTAAATTTTCCAAAACCATAATCTAATAATTTTTGAGCCTCACTAAACCTTACTTTTGTTGAAGGGGCTTTCATAATAACAGCAATTAAAGATAAATCATCGCGAGTAGCACTTGCAGATAAATTATATAATGCAAGAGAAGTAGAACCAGTTTTTAAACCAGTAGCACCTTTATAATTTTTTATTAATTTATTTGTATTAGAAAGCTGAGATTTTCCATCACGTAGTGTATCCATCCAAATTGTTGTATATCTTGTAACATCAGGATATTTATTCAAAAGTTCTCTTGACATTAAAGCAATATCATAACTAGAAGTAACATGACCATCTTCATCTAAACCATGGCAATTTTTAAAACATGTATCATTCATACCAAGTTCTTTTGTTTTATCATTCATCATTTGGACAAAAGCTTCTTCAGAACCTGCAATAAATTCTGCCATTGCAACAACACAGTCATTTGCAGAATTTACACAAATAGCTTTTAGCATATCATCAACAGATAATGTCTCTCTAGGATCAAGCCAAATTTGTGAACCACCCATAGAACTTGCATTTTCAGAACAAGGAACCATATCTGTTAAAGAAATTTTTTGATTTGAAATAGCTTCCATAATAAGTAAAATACTCATAACTTTAGTAACAGAAGCGGGAAGCAATTGTTCATGTATATTATGACTATATAAAATCTGCCCAGTTTTTTGCTCAATTAAAATTGCAGAACCACATTCTAAATTAAGTGGATTTTCAGTAACTTCTGTAGAAACTTCACTACTTGTTAAAATAGAGTCAGAATAAGAGCCACTAGACCATATGTAAGAAGATGTATCATCAAATCCAAAAACAATATTAAAAGGTAATATTAAATTTATCAGACATAAAATCAATATTAAACTTAAACAGATAGAAGATTTAAAAATTTTCATAATGACCTCCATATAAATAAACTTAGTAAAATATATGCTTCATAAATATAAAAATAACTTTTTATTAGATTTAATATTTCATATTGAACACTTTCCGTAAAATTCTTTAAGAAATTCTAAATAAACT
>CALXHD010000057.1 GCA_944388015.1 uncultured Clostridia bacterium
ACACTACACCATTGATTATACACAAATGGTAAATCTCTCCATGAATTTAGCCATTTAGCATACATTGTTGTAAATATTGTCTCAGATGTAGGTCTAATACACAATTTTTCCTCTAATTTTTCTCCACCTGCTTCTGTAACCCAAGCAACTTCAGGTGCAAATCCTTCCACATGATCTTTTTCTTTTTCTAGCAAACTCTCAGGTATTAATACTGGAAAATATGTATTTTTTACACCTGTTTCCTTAAATAATTTGTCTGCATAATTTTGTATATTTTCCCATATTGCATAACCATATGGTCTTATTGCAATACATCCTTTTGTATCTGTATAATCTGCTAGTTCAGCTTTTATTACAATATCTGTATACCATCTAGCAAAATCTTCATCTATATTTGTAATTTCTTTTACAAATTCATTTTCTTTCATGTTAACTCACATCCCTTTCTTAAAGCTTAAGTTAAAATAACAAAATCGGATTTTCTAAATATTTTATCTGTTTATAAGATTTTCTAATCCGCGTCTTTGTTCGTACACCAATTTTACATTAGTAAAATTGTGTGCAACATATTATTTTCTATTACAAAGTCAGCATGACTTCCTGATAGAAAATAAATTATAGCCATATTATACACTATTTTAGGTAAAAATGGAATAGAAAAATAGATTATTTTATATTTTATAACCGTAAATAAACTACAATATTAATCATCGATATTTAACCCATCTGCAACTTTATATTCTATATCCTCCATAAATGGAAACATTTCTTTAACTCTTTTTAATGTTATAACAGACATCCTCGGCTGTGGATTTTTTGAACTATATGAAAGTAATTTCTGAGTATAACAATTTTGTGCGGTTTTAAATAAGATATATCTATTTTTTACATAAGTAAAATATATTTCATATCCATCATCTAAATCCTCCCACATCATTTCAAATGTATACTTTTTGTCCAATATAAATTCCTCCTTACTTAATCATTTCTGAAAAATCATCTTCTGAGATAATTGTTACACCTAAACTTTGTGCTTTCGTTAATTTACTACCAGCATCTTCTCCTGCTAATACATAATTTGTTTTTTTAGAAACCGAACTAGATGTTTTACCTCCAAACTTTTCAATTAATTCTTCCGCTTCTTTTCTTGTATATTTTTCTAGACTTCCAGTTAATACAAAAGTCTTTCCTTCAAATCTATTATCAATATTTTCTTCTTCAATTGCATTTGTATTAACACCTGCTTGTTTTAGTTTTTCAATTAAATCTTTTGTTTGAGTTTGTGAAAAAAAATTCACAATACTATCTGCCATTATTTCTCCAATATCATTCATTTGTTTTAAATCATCAAACTCTGCATTTGCTAAATTATCCAAACTTTTATATTTTTTGGCAAGCATTTTTGAAGCTTTTCCACCAACATGTCTAATTCCAAGTGCAGTAATTAACCTATATAAATCATTTTGTTTGCTTGCCTCTATACTATCTACTAAATTTTGAGCAAATTTCTTTCCGTTTTTCTTAAGTGATGCAATATCTTCAAATTTTAATGTATATATATCTGCAATATTTTTAATTAAATTTCTGTCCAATAATTGTGCAATAATATTTTCTCCTAATCCATCTATATTCATGGCTTCTCTAGATACAAAATGAACCAAATTTCTGTATAATTTTGCCGGACATTCAATCCCAGTACAACGAATAGCAGATTCTCCTTCTTCTCTTATCGCATCTGCACCACATACAGGACATTTATTAGGCATACTAAATTCCTTTTCTTTTCCTGTTCTTTTACTTTTTACTACTCCTACAATCTCTGGTATTACATCACCTGCTTTTTGTATAATCACTGTGTCACCTATTTTTAACCCCTTTTCTTTTATAAAATCTTCATTATGAAGGGTCGTTTTTGAAATAGTAGAACCTGCTACATTTACTGGTTCCAATATTGCCATAGGTGTAATAACTCCTGTTCTACCAACTTGACATATTATATCTTTTAAAATTGTTTCTTTTTGCTCAGGTGGATATTTATATGCTACTGCCCATCTTGGAACTTTTACTGTAGATCCTAAAATTTCTCTAAACTTTAAATTATCTATTTTTACAACTGCTCCATCAATACCAAAAGATAAATTTTCCCTCATATCTGATATTTTTTGTATTGCCTGTTTTACCTCATTTATATCTTTACAATATATACAAATTGGATTCACATTAAAACCTATGTCTGATAAATATCTAAGTGATTCATAATGTGATGTAAATTCCTTTCCTTCTACTTTTTGCACATTAAATATATAAATATCTAAGGGTCTTTTAGCAGTTATTCTACTATCTAATTGTCTAAGTGATCCTGCTGCTGCATTTCTAGCATTAGCAAATAATGTTTCTTCATTTTCTTCCCTTTCTTGATTCATTTTTTCAAATTCATTTTTAGAAATAAAAACTTCTCCACGAACAGTTAGATTTATTTTATCTTTTATTTCATGTGGTATTGTTTTTACTGTTTTTAAATTTTCTGTAACATCTTCACCCACTAATCCATTTCCTCTTGTCGCACCTCTTACAAATTTGCCATCTATATATTCTAGTGATGCAGAAAGACCATCTATTTTAGTCTCAACTACATAATTTACCTCTTCTATCCCATTTTCTTTTGCTTTTTGCTTCATTCTAATATCAAAGTCTTCCACATCTTCTATACTAAATACATCTTGCAAACTTTGTAGTGGGACTTCATGTGTTACTTTTTCAAATCCTTCTTTAACATGACCTCCAACTTTTTGGGTTAAAGAATCTTTTGATAAAAATTCAGGATTTTCTTTTTCTAAATTTCTTAATTCTAGCATAAGCATATCATATTCAAAATCAGAAATTTCTGGTGAATCTTCATCATAATATTTATTTGCATAATATTCTGTTTTCTTTCTTAATTCTTCAATTCTAGCTTTAATTTGCTTCTTATTCATTTGTCACACCTCTATTTTAATTTTCTTTTCATATTATATACGAATATCAAAAAAAAATAAAGAAATTATTTAAAATTCCTTTATTTTTACAATTATCATCAATAAACTATAAAAATTAGTCTTGCCTTGCTAATATTATAAGCCTTCTATCATTGCTTGCATCTGTACAGGTTGATAGTGTAAGTTCTGCTTTTCCATCTGTTTCTCTTTGATAAAATGATGTATCTTGATCACTTGTTTCAAATTTATTATATATTGTATATGTTAAACTTACTCCTCTATAATCTTTTACATAGATTTTATCTCCAACTTTTAGTTTTTTGTTATTTGAGAAAAATACTCCATTACGATAGTTATGACCTATAACTACTGTATTTCCTGGTTGATTTATTGTCTCTCCCCCTGGTGGGTATAAAACAGCTACAGAAGTTTCAATTGATGATTTGCTAACTTCATCAATTATTGGGTATGAAAAATTAATTGCTGGAATTTCCATTGTTCCAACTGTTGCATATCCTTTGTAATTTCCTTTTTTAGCTGTAGAAGTACCTGTTGAAGTTGGTGGAGTTGCAACTTGATTTAAAATATCATCATCTGTAACATTACTTGATACAGTATTGTCATTACCTTCTGTTTCACCTGATACATCTCCATTAAAATTATCTACAAATTCAGAAGCTTCTTTTGAGATTTGATATTTTTTATAATAATTATATCCTAAAAAACCTAACAATCCCAAAATAGCTATAATTACTATTGCTAATAGAACTGTTAACAATTTACTATATTTACTTTCAAACATATCTCATACCTCCATCTCATATTAAACTACTATAATAATTATACCACAATAACACATTATTTTCAATCCTAATATTTAAGAATTTATACTATCTTGTCTCCTAATTTTTTTCCTCCTATTATATGAAAATGAAGGTGTGGCACTTCTTGTCCACCATTTATTCCACAGTTAGAGATAACTCTATAGCCTTCATCTGCAAATCCTTGTTCTTTTGCTATATCTCTAATTACAGCAAATATTTTTCCTATTAGATCTTCATCCTTGTTTTCTATTTCATTTATAGATTTTATATGTTTTTTTAGTACCACCAAAATGAGTATTGGCGCTGCTGGGTTAATATCTTTAAAGGCAAATTCTTCATCATTTTCAAATACTTTATTTGATGGAATTTTACCATTTACTATTTTACAAAAAACGCAATCTTCCATTTCTATTTATACTCCTTCCTAAAAACAAAAGCGAACTTTTTATATTTCTTTATTCATAACATTTTAAAATCGCTGTCTTTAGCCTAATTTATTAAATAAATTTTATTCTTTTACTAAAACTGCCTTTATTCTTCTAATTCCTGATGAACTTGATTCTTCTTTTTTTATTTTAAATCTTCCCATATCTCCTGTATGTGTTACATGAGGACCTCCACAAATTTCCTTGCTGAAATCTCCAATAGTATACACTTTCACTCTATCTCCATATTTATCTGTAAATAAACCTATAGCTCCTGATTTTTTTGCATCTTCATAACTCATTTCTTCACATGTTACTGGTAAATCTCTTTTAATTTGTTCATTTACCAAATTCTCTACTTTTTCTATTTCTTCTTTAGTCATTTTTTGTGGATGTGTAAAATCAAAACGCAGTCTTTCTTCTGTAATATTTGATCCACTCTGCTTTACATGTTCTCCTAATACAGTTCTTAATGCTTGATGTAACAAATGTGTTGCAGTATGATATGCTATTGTTTTTTCATTTTGATCTGCTAAACCACCTTTAAATTTTTGTTCTGAGCCAAGTCTTGATTTTTCTTGATGTTCTTTGAATAATTTATCAAACTCTTTTAAATCTACTTCCATATTGTTTTCTCTTGCAAGCTCATTTGTTACTTCTGGTGGAAAACCATATGTATCATATAAACGAAATACAACTTTTCCATCAATTCTATTTTTTCCTTGTTCTTGTGCTTTTTTTATTTCTTTTATAAACTCTCTTTCCCCATGAGTTAAAGTTTTAACAAATTTATCCTTTTCTTCTATTATTACATTTTTAATTATCTCTTTATTTTCCTCTAATACTAGATACATTTCTTTTAAATTTTCTATATTTAATTCTATTAAATCAGATAATTTTGCAAGTTCTATTTCAAGTTTATTTAAGTGTCTAATCATTCTACGAATTAATCTTCTTAATATATAACCTCTATCAACATTACTTGGTCTACCACCATCTGAAATAATCATTATACTTGCACGTAAATGTTCAGCAACAATTCTTCTACTTTGTATATCATCTACTTTTTGTAACTCTTCTAATTTTTTCATGATAGGGTAAAATAATTCTGTATCAAAAGGTGTCTCTTTTCCTTGTAATAACATTGTCATTCTTTCTAACCCTAAACCTGTATCTACGTTTTTTTGTTCTAATTTGGTGTATTTTCCATCTGCATGTTTATAATATTCCATAAAAACATTATTCCATATTTCAACATATTTTCCACAATCACATGAGGGCTGACAATTTTCTGAACATTTTGGTTTTCCTGTATCATAAAACATTTCTGTATCAGGTCCACATGGTCCTTCTTCTCCTGCAATCCACCAATTATCATCTTTTCCATAAAAATAAATATGTCCATCTAAAATACCTGCTCTTTTCCAACATTCACTTGAAATCTCGTCTTTTGGACAATCTTCATCACCTTTAAAACATGTTACATATAATTTTTCTACAGGTATATTCAACTCTTTAGTTAAAAATTCAAAACTCATTTTTATTGACTCTTCTTTAAAATAATCTCCTAATGACCAATTTCCAAGCATCTCAAAATATGTTAAATGTCTATTATCTCCTACTTCGTCAATATCTACTGTTCTTAAACATTTTTGATAATCTGTTAATCTTGTTCCTGCAGGATGTTTTTCTCCTAATAAATAAGGAACTAATGGTTGCATACCTGCTGTTGTAAATAGTACTGATGGGTCATTTTCAGGGATTAATGGTGCAGATGGTATAACAGCATGTCCATGTTCTTTAAAAAATTTTAAGTATTTATTTCTTATTTCTATTGCTTTCATTTCTTTCTCCTTCCATGTTATCTTCAATTCGGAATATTTTCATATAGTGGAATTATAAAATTAAAGTTACTATCCACCGTATTTGAAATTTTATAAATCTCAAGCATTTGCTTAGCTTCTGATTCAGGTGCTAATAAATTTTGCATATATTGGTTAGTATATAATTTTCCATCTTTTTTTACTACATCAAACTTTTGTAAATATAATGTGTCTTGTCCTTTATTTATATACCCATTTTTTACAAACTCTACTCCACCTGTAAGAGCTTTTTCTAAAGTATCCCATTCATGTTCATATGCATATTCAGCAGAATTTTCTATTATCTCTTGACTAGAATTTCCGGTTGCATTTATATTAAAAGGATTATATACGATTTTATCTTTATACTCATATCCTTTGGATAAAACAGTTCCATTTCTTCCTTGTTCTTGTATTAATCTTGAAGCTATAAAATATGGATCTAAATTTGCCTTTTTTCCTGCTTCTATTAGAGCATTAGAAATACTTTCTCCTTCTAAAAACGTTTCTTTGGTAATTTCTTCTATTCCTTCAATTGTTTGAGCATTTTCTACATATTGTAATTGTAAGAACTGAAATACATTTTCTTCATCTAGTATATTTCTTGGATCCATTTGATGCTCTATCGCTTTATTTGAAGCACATAGCCATGTTCCATTATCAAATCTTTTGTCTTTATCTATTTCACATCTCCAATCTTCAGGATATTTAGATGAATCTGGAATCAAGTTAAGTGGTGTTTCTCTACTATCTGAGTGTCCTTCATTTTGTATAACCTCATTCCAGTCTAGTCTTGTATAAAAAAGTATAAAATTCCAATTTTCATGTTTTTCTTTTAAATTATCTATTAATTCCTTATACCCTGGATATTTACTTTCATTTAAGTTTTTTCCATCATATTCGACGTATTTTTGTTTTTCCTCCTCTTTTTTATATACTATAACTATAACACACAAAAGTATAAGGATTAATATTGTGATACACACTATTTTTACAATTTTATCATTATTTTTTATAAATTCTATTATTTTTTTGTAATCTATCTTTTTCATATGATTATTATAGCAGTAGATTCTTAAGAAGTCAATCATGTATTAATTAGAACTATATAGAGCTTTAATATCCCAAACAGTTCCTTCTTTAGTATCATTTAATATAATGCCTTTTTCATCAAGTTCAGATCTTATATTATCTGCTATTTCAAAATCTCTATTCTTTTTTGCCTCTGTTCTTTTAGAAATTTGTTCTTCTATATATTTTTCATCAATATTTAATTTTTTTAGATATTTTTCCTTCATTTTTAGTATAAATTCATTTGGGTTCTGCTCAAATAAGCCTAAAATCTTATAAACACTTTTTAAGTCTTTTAACGCCTTATCTAATGTATTTGCTATTATTTGCTTGTTTGTTTTTTTAGCAGTTTTCATCAAATTATTTGCATATTTAAAAAATACATGTAAGTTTGAAAGTGCAACTGCTGAATTAAAATCATCATCCATAGCATCAATAAATTTTGTTATAATAGTATTTGGAATCTCATCTTCTAATATCTCAGATGTTCCATTTCCATTATTATTTTTAATAAATTCTTCCATTTCTCTTATTGTGCTATAAAAATAATACATATGTCCATCTGCAATTTGGAAATCACTGTCATGAATATCTATATCTGATGAATAATGTTTAGAAAACATTACATATTTAATAACTTCATAATTATACTTGTTTAAAGCATCTCTTATTGACAAAGAATTTCCAAGAGATTTGCTCATTTTTTCGCCATTTATCTTTACAAGCCCACAATGTGACCAATATTTTGCAAAAGGCTTATCTGTTAAAGATTCACTTTGAGCTAATTCATTCTCGTGATGTGGAAATAATAAATCTCTTCCTCCACCATGGATATCAATTGTTTCTCCAAGAGTATTTAAAATCATAACTGAACATTCTATATGCCATCCAGGTCTTCCTTTGCCCCAAGGTGACTCCCAATATATTTCTCCTGGTTTTGCAGACTTCCATAAAGCAAAATCTACAGGATCTTTTTTTCCTTCTTCTAAGTCTATACGAACCCCATTTCTTAATTCTTCTACTTTTCTATGAGATAATTTTCCATAATCATTAAAACTTTTTACTGAAAAATATACATCTCCTTTATCTGTTGCATATGCATGTCCTTTTTTTATAAGTTCATCTACAAATTTTATGATTTGTGGAATATATTCTGATGCTTTTGTCTTTATATCTGCTTCTGTAACATGTAGTGCTTTCATATCTTTTTCTGTCTCAATTATCTGTTCTTTTGAAAATTCTAATGCATTTTTTCCCAATTGATTAGCTTTATTAATAATTTTATCATCTACATCAGTATAGTTACGTACATATGTTACATGATATCCCCTATATCTTAAATAGTCTGTTATCATGGCATATACAATTGCTTGTCTTGCATGACCAATATGACTTAAATCATATACTGTTACACCACAAGCATATATTTTAACTTCTCCCTTTTTTAAAGGTACGAATTCTTCTTTTTTTCCACTCATAGAATTTGTAATTTTCATAATAAATTTCATTCCTTTCTTACTTTACTTAAGAGGCTCTTAATGGTTATAAAAATAAATTAAATTACCTACTAAGTTCCCAAAAGTTTATAAATTTATTTTAAATTTCAATGGTCGCATTATATCATAAAAAACGTCTATTTTCAAGTATTGTTCTAAATATAACTATAACAAAGTAACCATTATATCATATTCAAAAATTTTAATTATATTACCTTGCTAAACTAGTTAGTATGAAAAAATATCCATTATTTAAGTACCTCTATCACATTTTGGGCCTATATTTACAATGAATACGAGCTTTGTGAATTTTTTTTATGTTATAATTCACTTGAAGTTATAAAATATATAATTCTTTTATAGAACTTCTATTCTATAAGTGTATTGTAGGCTTTTATGGCTTTATCTTTTTTTCTATTCAAAATATTGCTTATTTTTAGAAATTATAGTATAATACAAATAGTTGCGGGTATAATTTAGTGGTAGAATGTCATGCTTCCGACCTGATAGCGTGGGTTCGATTCCCACTACCCGCTCCATT
>CALXHD010000058.1 GCA_944388015.1 uncultured Clostridia bacterium
AATCAAAATATAAAAAAGGAATCAAAAGATAATTATAAAGTCATTCGTACTTTTAATAAGAATGGACCAACTTTTCAAGAAGTTATGGAAAAGATACTTCTATGAAATTAAATGATATAGATAAAAATAAATATTAGAAAAAGCACTTGACAATCACAAACAAATGTTTTAAAATGTATCATACAATAATATCATAAATATTATAACAATATGCTAAAAAAGCAATAAAAAATACGAACATGTTATTATGAGTAAACATTACAAGGAAAGTGATAGTTATGGAATTTGAAAAATCCAAGCTAATAGAATTAAAAGAAAAATTTGATTCTATTATCAATACGGAAGAAAAAGATAATATAGAATTTTGGTATGCAAGAGATTTACAGATTCAATTGGGTTACAAAAGATGGGAAAATTTTATTGAAACGATAAAAAAAGCAATGCAATCTTGTGAAAATACTGGTATAGAAGTTGATAACCATTTTCGTGAGGTCACGAAAATGGTACAAATAGGATCAGGTGCAAGAAGAAATTTACAAGACTATATGTTAACGAGATATGCTTGTTACTTAATTGCTCAAAATGGAGATTCTAAAAAAGAAGAAATCGCATTTGCTCAAACATATTTTGCAGTACAAACTAGAAAACAAGAAATAATTGAGGACAGAATAAAGCTAATGAATCGATTAGAAGCAAGAGAAAAACTAAAAGAATCCGAAAAACAACTATCTAAAAATATTTATGAAAGAGGTGTAGATGATTTAGGATTTGCAAGAATTCGTTCGAAAGGAGATTCAGCATTATTTGGTGGATTAAATACAATGCAAATGAAAGTAAAATATGGAGTAAAAGAAAATAGACCTCTTGCAGATTTTTTACCAACATTAACAATTGCAGCAAAAAATCTAGCAACAGAAATGACAAATTACAATGTGACTGAAAAAGATATGTATGGTGAAGAAAGTATAACTGATGAGCATGTGGATAATAACTTAAGTGTAAGAAATATGTTAAATAAAAGAGGAATACAACCTGAAAATCTAAAACCAGCAGAAGATTTAAAGAAATTAGAGAGAAGAGTTAAGTCAGAAAGTAAAAGAATAGCTGATGGTGATAAATTGCCTAAAAATGGGGCAAATTAAATTAAAATATTTACTTAAATATGTTAATATATTAAAGTAATACATTTTTGAAAATTCCTATTCTAATCTAAGAATAGTTTAAATAAATAGTAACTTGTCAACTTATTTTAGAAAGCTAATTAGCAGGAGGAAAAATGAAAGATATAAAGATCGAAAATCAAGAAGACAATACATGTGATAATTGTGGAGAATGTTTATGCTTGTCATGTGCTTGGAGAGAAAATGTTCGGTGTGATAAGTGTAGTCATTGTTACAATAATGCAACAAAAAAATGTGAAGAATTTTTATATGTAGAATGGTAAAGAAGGTCTAGTGACCTTCTTATTATAATTCAATCTTAGGCGCATACCTCTCAAGCCACATATTAACCTGGCACAAATATGCCATAAGTTGAGGACCAGTCATCAATTGACCAAACCAAGGTCTTTTAAAAGCTGTACCATTGCTACTTAAAATATCTAAAATATAGTCTCTATTAAGCAAATTATTTATAGGTGCATCTTTGTTTTCCATAATTTTAGTAAGCATATTTTTAACCTCTTTTAAATAAGTAGGATTATGAGTTTTAGGATAAGGAGACTTTTTCCTATCAACAATTTCACCAGGCAAAAAATCCTTACAGATATATCTAAGTAAACCTTTTTCACGACCATTTAAAGCTTTCATTTCCCAAGGTATATTCCATACATATTCTGCTAACCTATAATCACAAAAAGGAACACGAAGTTCAAAACCATTATACATCGCCATTCTATCAGATCTATCTAACAAAGTTTGCATAAACCAATTCAAAGTAAGATGTGAAATCTTTCTTTTCTCAGCAGTTTCCTGTGAGTCAGTACTCAAAATTTCAACTTCATCTATACTTTCATTATATCTAAAATCAATATAATCTTTTAAATTAATTTTTTTACCGATATTAGGATTTAAAAGCTGTTGTCTTTCACTAATCGCAATAGACCAAGGGAAAGTACCGCTTCTTAAACTGTCCTCTCTAAAAAACCAAGGATAACCACCAAAAATTTCATCTGCACATTCACCAGTCAAACTCACCGTAACACCTTTAGCCTTAACTTCTTTACAAAATAGAAGCAAAGAAGAATCAATATCAGCCATACCAGGCATATCTCTAGCTATCATAGCATCTTCTAAATCTTTGCTAAGCTCAGGAGTATCAATAACTATATTATGATGATTAGTATAAAGATTTTTGCTCATTAAATCTATATAATATTTATCAGAATTTGGCTGAAAATCACTTTTGACAAAATTCTTATCATTATCTACATAATCTATAGAGTAAGTATCTAAAGGCGGTAGATCTTGTTCCTTACAATAATCAGCAGCAAATTTAGTAATAATACTAGAATCTAATCCACCTGATAAAAAAGTACATAGAGGAACATCTGAAACTAATTGTCTAGTTATAGAATCATGTAACAAAAATTTTACATTTTCACATGTTTTTTCAAAACTATCAGTATGAGGTTTAGATATAAGCCTCCAATATCTCTCTACATTGAAACCATCTTTATTAAAAACAGCATAATGAGCAGGTTTAAGTTCAAAAATATTTTTAAACACAGTAGTTCCAGGTGTATGACTAGGACCAATTCCAAATAATTCGCAAATACCTTGAGAGTCTATAATTTTCTCTATACCAGGATATTTAAAAATTGCCTTTAATTCGGAAGCAAAAATTAAAGTATTATCAAAAATAGTATAGAACAAAGGCTTAACACCAAAATGATCACGAGCCAAAAAAACACAATCATTCTTACAATCCCAAATAGCAAAAGCAAAAATACCATTTAAATGACTTACAACATCTTTGCCATAATAAATATAACTTTTAAGCAAAACTTCTGTATCGCAATGCCCGTCAAAAGAAAAACCATTTGAAATTAAAGTTTCTTTCAATTCTTCTGTATTATAGATTTGCCCATTATATACTATTACATAATTTCCATAAGATACTGTATTAATCATAGGTTGCTTACCACCTTCAGGATCAATAACAACTAATCTTTTATGTCCCAAACAAATATGGCTGTCTAAATAAATGCCATCTTCATCAGGCCCTCTTTTAGAAAGAGTAGAATTCATTTGAGTTAAAATATCTTCATAAAATTTATTTGAAATATTTTTTTTGAAATTTGAAAAACCAACAAAACCACACAAAATAAAAAACCTCCATTCAAAGATAATATATGCCAAATGAACAAAAAAGTTGCATAATTGACAAATTATATAAAAAATAATATAATTTCAAAGAAAGGGGCAATATTTAATGAATACATTACAAAAGGCAATTAAACATTTTTGTTTAATCACAAAACATAAATGGGTAGTTTTTAAATTATGTGTAAAAGTAGGAGAACCAATTAGAGGGATATTGCACGATTTATCTAAATACTCTTGGACTGAGTTTTCAGAAGGAGTAAAATATTATAGTGGAACACATTCACCCATAATAGAATGTAAAAAACATAAAGGATATTCAGAAGCATGGTTACATCATAAAGGAAGAAATAAACATCATTCAGAATATTGGATAGATAAAAACACACCACAAAAATTTATAATTATGCCATATAAATATGTTGCAGAAATGTTATGTGATAAAATGGCAGCAGGCATGATATATAAGGGAAAAGAGTGGACTAAAGAATATGAATTAAGATATTGGTTAGAGGAAAAAGATAAGATTGACATTAATCCTAAAATAAGGGATTTAGTAACAGATTGTTTAACACAGGTAAGCAAAAATGGAATAGATGAAGTATACACTAAGGAAAATTTCAAGAAATTATATAAAAAATATTGTTCTTAAACATTGACAAATAATAAAAATACTAGTATAATTTTATAGTACATAAAAAAAGCGATATTTAAATATTATAGATAAAACCATATATGTCGCATTTAAAAGGAATGTATTTACAATAGAATAAATATCATACAAGGGAGGGATTACAGTGGCACAACCAAAAAGAAGATGGTCAAAAGCTAGAACACATGCAAAAAGATCAACATGGAAAAAAGAACAACCAAAATATTCAACATGTCCACATTGTCATGAACCAATATTACCACATACAGTATGTAAAAATTGTGGATATTATAATGGAAAGCAAATTGTTGTAAACAAAGATACAGAAAATAATTAATTAAGAACAAATCGGAAAGCCTTAAAGATTGCAATAACTTTAACTTTTTCTTTGGCTTTCCGTTAATTTGTTCTGCGCCAATTTTACGCTAGTAAAATTGTGTGCAATGTGTTTTCTCTATTAGAAAAGTCAGCATGACTTTCCTAATAGAAAATAAAAAATGTTATGATTTTTACTAAAAAAATTGTAACATTTTTTATTTTTTTTGACAAAAAACTATACAAAATAAAATTATTATGATATTATATGTACATACAAAGAGAAAAAAATACAAAAGAAAGTGAGGTAATAAATTATGTTTGAAAAATTCCTAAAAAGATCTAACTGGACAGATATAACAATATCAGTAGTATTTGCACTTTTAGCATTATTATTAATTATCAAGCCAAATGAAATGATGTCAGTTGTTTCAATTTTATTAGGAGCAGTATTTATAATAATGGGATTTTTAAGACTAGTTGATTATTTTACATCAGGAGAAAAAGAAGATTATTTATTAACATTTGCCCTAATATTTATGGTTATAGGAGCAATAGTTATGCTACGTCCACAAATAGTCTCTAACTTATTTAATATAGTGTTAGGAATATGGATTATTGCATCAGGAATTAAAAATTTCCAAACATCACTTGTATGGAAAGATGTTAAATCATCATATTGGACATTAGCAGTATTATTTTCAATGATTATAATAATTGCTGGTATAATTATACTAATTAACACAACATTAGCTCTAAAAATCGTTGGAATTATAATTTTAGTTTATGCATTACTAGATATTTTAACAAGATTAATTTTCATGAAGAAGATAAAAAATTATGTAAAAGACTAATATAAATTAAGTAGGGGCATGGTCTAGAAACTAGAATATTTTAGTAAATTGACCTGTCCCACTTTTATTATATAATAAAACATAAACAAAAAAAGTACAAAACTTTAATTACTTGAATTTAATATTAATAAAATATATTTTAAAGGAGATAATTATGTATGATGTAATTATAATAGGTTCAGGGCCTGCCGGCATATCTGCAGGACTTTACACAGCAAGAGGTAACCTAAAGACATTAATTTTATATTATGAACATAACAATATAACAAAGGCAAACAAAATTGAAAACTATTATGGATTTGAAAATGGAATATCAGGCAAAGAGCTATACAAAAATGGAATTAATCAAGCAAAAAATTTAGGAATAAATCTAAAAAAAGAAGAAGTAATTAAAGTAGAAATAGAAAATAATAATATGTATAAAATAATAACTTCTAAGGCAGAATATATTACAAAAGCAGTTATTTTAGCTCTAGGAGCAAATAAAAAGACATTACAAATTAAAGGTATAGCTAATTTGGAGGGCAGAGGTGTTAGTTACTGTGCTATATGTGATGGCTTTTTTTACAGAGGCAAAGAAGTATCTGTAATAGGAAGTGGAAGATATGCACTATCAGAAACAAATGACCTGATAAATATTGCAAAGAAAATAACTATTCTTACAGATGGCCAAAAAGCACCCGAATTTAGAGCTGACAACGTAGATATCATAACAAAACCTATAAAACAAGTTGTAGGAGAAGAAAAAGTAGAAAAGGTTTTATTTAAAGATAATACTGAGTTAAAAACAGATGGAATATTTATAGCACAGGGAATAGCAAATGCAAGTGATTTTGCAAGAAAATTAGGAATTATAATAAAAAATAATAATATAGAAGTAAACAAAGAAATGGAAACTAATTTAAAAGGAATATATGCATGTGGAGACTGTACAGGAGGATTACTTCAAATTTCTAAAGCAGTATATGAAGGTGCAGTAGCGGGATTATCTGCTATAAAATATTGCAAATCAAAATAAATTCATAACAATTTTGTCCAAAATTAATTTAGACTATAAGGAAGGAGATATAAGAAATGGAAATATTAAAAATTACAAATCAAAATTTTGAAAGCGAGGTAGAAAAATCACAAGTACCAGTACTTATTGATTTTTATGCAGACTGGTGTGGACCATGTAGAATGATGTCACCAATTATTGATGAAATTGCAGAAGAAAAAAGTGGAGAATATAAAGTTGGAAAAATAAATATAGATCAAAATCAAGAACTAGCAATGAAGTTTAATGTTATGAGTATACCAACAATTATGATATTTAAAGATGGAAAACCTGAAAAAACATTTGTAGGAGTAAGAAGTAAAAGTGAAATTTTAGATGCAATGAAATAAGAGTTATTTTTTAAACTTATAGGCACACTCTAATGAAATTGGGGGAGGAAAACTTAAGATGGAACAAGGAAGTATTGATAAAATAAATGCATTATTAGACAACATACCTATAACATCAGCAAATAAAAAAGAGATAAATGAAGCTAAAAAAGCAATATCAAAACATGATTTTGTTAAAGCATTATCAATAATTAAATCATTAAATAGCAAAAAAGAAACAGAAGAGGAAATTCCTAAAATTGTATATAATCCGACTAGTGAAGATGATATAGACTATTATTTGCCAATGGACATTGAAGAAGATGACGAAGATGAGGAAAAAGAAGAAGATTTGCAATTACCAGGATTTGATTTAGAAGAAGAAACAGAAGAAAATGAATCTTCTAAAAGCTCAGCTACAAAAGAAAACAATAAAAAAGACAAAGAAGAAAATAATGAAGATGAAGAGGAAATAGATGAAGATGACTATGGAGAGTTTGAGGAATATGATGATGATATAGAAGAACCACACTATGTAGAAGATACCCATGTATATACATTTGAAACTGAAAAAGATAAGGAAAGATACCCTAAAGAATTAAGTAACATTGAATTAGAAAAAATATATATTGGACTTTTATTGCAAGAGCCTAGATTAATTGTAAGATATTATATTTTATTTGAAGACTGCTATTTTCAAAGTGAAGCATTGCTAAATATATATAAAAGCATATTATTTACTGAAGGTGGCGACTATACCCCAGAGATTGCTAAAAGAAATTTTAATTTTGCAAGAGAGATTGAAGGTATCTATCAGCAAAAATATCAATTAAGAAAAGCAGTCGAAAATAAAGGTTATAATATGGAAACAATATATACAGACCTAAAAAAACTATGTATTTTAAGAAGAAAATATACTGAAATGCCAATTGAAACAATCCAAGAAAAAATTGTGGAGATTGCAAATTATGAGTTATATGATAAGATGACAGTAGAAGAAGTAGAGAGCGCTACAAATCAAGTTACTGTAACAGATAGGTTTAAGCAATCAGTTTTAAACATTGATCTAACAAGTTTCTTAGAAAAAGGAGAAAATAATTTAACAAATGGGTTATCACTGCCATTTCCTATACTTACAACAGTATTTAAAGGTATTAGAAAAGGTGAAACAATGGCAATTGCTATGCCATCAAATGCAGGTAAAAGTAGATTCACAGTTAATTTAGCAACATATACTGCATTAATTCACAAGAAAAAAGTTTTGATAATTTCAAATGAGATGTCAGAAGAAAAAATGAGATTGACATTAATTACAACAATACTAAATCATCCGGACATACAGAAACTACATGGACAAAAATTAAGTATAACAGAAGGTGAATTATTAGAATTTAAATTTAGACCTGATAGTGGTGTAAAGGTTGAGGTTGATGAACAAGGTTACGTAAAACAAAAGCCAAAAGAAACAAGAGAACAATTTGTAAATAGATTATTAAAAATTTCAACAGATTTTAAGAAAACTATAAAAGTAACAGATTGGATTAATAAACAAGTGAACAATTCTGTATATTTTATAAACATAACTGACCACACTAATGATGAACTTAAAAAGGTAATAATGAATTATTATTACAAAGAAAAGATAGAATATATTTTTTATGATACACTAAAAACAGATACAGCAAATATCGGAAATGGGGAAGAAATTAAGAGAACAGCAACAATACTTTCTAATTTAGCTCAAAATTTTGGAATATTTATATGTTCAACATTGCAACTAACTGAAAATAAAACAAATCCAATCAATTTGGATATAAATGATTTAGCTGTTAGTAGGACAGTAAAGGAAGTATTAGATACATTATGCTTGGTAAAACAGATACCAAGAGAAATGTATGATGATTTTCAATATTCTGAAAAAGAAGTTGATACTAAATTTTATAATCTAAAAAAATATAAAGATCCTGATGAAAGATATTACGCATGTGTAGTAGATAAGAACAGAGCAGGAGCAAAACCAAAGCTTTTATTTAATCTTAATTTAGCATATAATAGATGGATTGAATTAGGATATTTGAGTTTGAAGCAGGGAGAATAGAACCATGTTAATATAGATAAAAAACATTGCACACAAATTTATTATATAAATTTGGCGCAGAACAAATTAACGGAAAGCCAAAGAAAAAAGTTAAAATTATGGAAAAGAAGCAAGTTATACTAATTTATATTCTTCTTTTGCAGAGTATTGTAATAGAATAGATGGAAAAATAGACAGGAATATTAAATATTGATGAAGGAGATATTTTAATAGATGGTAAAAGTATAAAAAAAGAACCATTAGAAGCAAAGAAAAACTTTGGATTTGTACCAGATAGTCCAGATATGTTTCTAAAATTAAAAGGAATAGAATATTTAATGTTTATGGCAGATGTTAGATGAACCAATGACAGGACTAGATCCGAAATCATCTTATGATTTAAAAGAAATGATGAGAGAACACGCAAAGTCAGGAAAAACAGTATTTTTCTCAACACACATATTAGAAGTAGCAGAAAAATTATGTAATAGAGTAGGAATTATAAATAAAGGAAAATTAGTATTTGTAGGAACATTTGATGAGATGAAACAAAAATTTAAAGAAAATGCTTCATTAGAAGATTT
>CALXHD010000059.1 GCA_944388015.1 uncultured Clostridia bacterium
AGCCCAGTTTTTGGATAAGAAAGGCGTGCATAACGAAATCAGAGATTTCTATGCACACATGTGCAAAATTGCTTCGCAATTATTGCACGAATATAAGAAGCCTAACCTTGTTGTATACGGAAAAATCTTATATGTGGTCAAGATAAAAGCCGATTTTTCCTATACAATAAGAAAGGCGTGCATAACGAAATCAGAGATTTCTATGCACATAAGAAAAGTGGCTTTGCCATATGTGAAAAGGCGACATGATAATATTTTAAATATTACCAGTCGCCTTTTAAAATTTTGGATTATACATATTATATATAATCCAAAATGCTCATCAAATCCCTAACTTCATATGTTGGGATAATAGATGATACATTTTTTATTCCTTTTTTGTTGTACCAAATGGAATCTATACCAACATTTTTAGCATAAGCTATATCACTGGGAATAGAGTCTCCTATCATGATATAGTCAGATGGATTCTTGATATAAAGCCTAGAAAATGATTTTGTACAGGCTTTTTGGTATTGACCATCTACTGCATAAATTTCTTCGATATAATCCAGTATTTCAAAAAATAATAACTGTTTGAACTGTCTTTCAAACCACCAGTCTGTAAGTACAATATTTTTGTAACCAATACCTGAGGTGATATCAAGAATATTTCTTGCATCTTCTGTTAAGTAGTTGCAATCAGATTTATTCCAAATATCTAAAAACTGGTTACCAGAAATACCATATTTTCGCAGTATTGGCATAGTATCAGAAATCATCGAAGAAACGAGATCTTTTGTAAGACGTTTATCTAAAAGCAAAGAATGAAACATTTGTATCATATAAAAGAATTGATTTTTTAATTCTTCAGTATATGGTATATTTAAATCCTTTGCCAAAATCTCTATTTGGTCTTTTTTGTGTTGCCATAAAGTTCCATCTAAATCCCATACAAGTACCCGCTTTTTCATAAGCTTTTACCTCCATAATTTGATAAAATTAAATAAGATAGTTTTCACGATTATATCATATTATGTAAAATATGTCTATAGTTTACTAAAAATATTTTCAATACTGCTAACATACATAAAATGATAATCTTTATTTTCATACCATTTGTTATCTAAAGTAGTATCAATAAAACAAGTAGGCTCCATTTTTTGAACATAAAGTTTTTTGCAAATTAAAATTAAACCAGCTTCTTCAAAACATGGAACATCATCAATAAAACAAGTAGTCAAATCACAATTATTCATTTTACCTGAATTGTCATTTCTAGAAACAGTACCTAAATAAGATAAAGATTTTTTATATTTTTCATCAAAAAAACAAAGAGAGAATTTATCATTGGTATCAATAAGTTTTTTAGTATAACGCTGTGGTCTAATAAAAGTAAAAGTAACATCTTTACCCCACATAACACCAAGACCTCCCCAAGAAGCAGTCATAGAATTAGAATTTTCAACATTCCCACTAGAAATAGTCATCCAATCTTTACCAATTTTAGAAAAAGGATTACAAACGAAATCATTAATATCTAACTTTTTAAAATTCATACTCAAACCTCCATAAGAATAAATTAAAATAAATTTCATAATATATAATAACAATATTATATGCTAAAATCAACAAAAAATGATAATTTACTAGACATTAAAGTAAAAAAAATATATAATATAACTATCATAAAGGAAAGGAAAAAAATATGAAAAAAAAGGTATTATTTATTTCAAGTACAGGTGGACATTTAAATGAACTACTACAATTAAAACCATTATTTGATAAATATGATTACTACATAATAACTGAAAAAGATAAAGCAAATGAAAAACTAAAAGAAGAATATAAGAAAAGATTATATTTTTTACCATATGGAACAAGAGCAAAGATGTTTACATACATATTTAAATACACATTTTTATGTTTTAAAACAGTATATTTATATTTTAGAATAAGACCTAAAGTTATTGTTACAACAGGGACACATACAGCTGGTCCAATGTGTATATTAGGAAAAATATTTGGAAGTAAAGTAATATTTATAGAGACAATAGCAAATACAAACAAAAAAACAGTAACAGGCAAATTAATATATCCAATAGCAGACTTATTTATTGTCCAATGGAAAGAGATGTTAAAACTATATCCGAATGCAATTTATGGAGGTTCAATATTTTAATGATATTTGTAATGTTAGGAACACAAAATAACAGTTTTCATAGACTGTTAGAAGAAATAGATAAATTAATAGAAAAAAAAGTAATTAAAGAAAAAGTAGTAGCACAAATAGGTTATACAAAATATGAAGGAAAAAATATAGAAGTATTTGATTTGATACCAAAAGAAGAGCTTGAAAAATATCAAAAAGAAGCCTCTCTTATAATAACACATGGAGGGGCAGGTTCGATAATAAGCTCACTAAAATTTGGTAAAAAAGTAATAGCAATACCTAGAAAACATGAATATGGTGAGCATGTAAATAATCATCAAGAAGAAATAGTAACAATGTATAATGAAAAAGGCTATATAATAGGAATAGATGATGTAACAGAATTAGAAAATGCAATAAAAAAAGCAAAAAATTTTAAACCAAAAGAATATAAACCTAATAATCAAAAAATGCTAAAAATAATAGAAAATTTTATAGAAAGTATTTGAAACAAAATGGAGGAAAAATGGAAGAAGAAAGAATTATAAATCCTGAATTAGAAGATTCAAGAGAAGAAAGACTAGAAAATTCATTAAGACCCAAAACATTAGATGAATATATAGGTCAAGATAAAGTAAAGGAAAATATGAAAATATATATAGAAGCAGCAAAAAAAAGAGGAGAACCATTAGATCATGTTTTATTATATGGACCTCCAGGTCTAGGAAAAACAACATTATCTAATATTATATCAAATGAAATGAATTCAAACATAAAAATAACCTCAGGACCAGCTATAGAAAAACCAGGAGATCTAGCAGCATTACTTACAAATTTATCTGAATTTGATGTACTATTTATAGATGAAATACACAGATTAAGTAAAAGTGTAGAAGAAATATTATATCCTGCATTAGAAGATTATACACTAGATATTATAATAGGAAAAGGACCTAGTGCAAGGTCAATAAGACTAGACTTACCAAAGTTTACACTAATAGGAGCAACAACTAAAGCAGGATCATTAACAACACCATTAAGAGACAGATTTGGAATAGTACATAGACTAGAATTATATTCAGTAGAAGATTTAACTAAAATAGTGAAAAGATCAAGTGGAATACTAAATGTAAGTATCCAAGATGAGGCAGCTATAGAAATAGCAAGAAGGTCAAGAGGAACTCCTAGAATAGCAAATAGAATTTTAAGAAGGGTTAGAGATTATGCCTCAGTATTAGGAGATGGAGAAGTTACATTAAAAATTACAAAACATGCATTAAATAAACTAGAGATTGATGAACTAGGATTAGATGAGCTGGACAGGAAAATATTAGATACAATGATTGTTCAATATGGAGGAAGACCAGTAGGAATAGAAGCTTTAGCAGCTACCATAGGAGAAGAAGTAGATACAGTAGAAGATGTATATGAACCATATTTAATACAAATAGGGTTTATTGCACGTACATTAAGGGGGAGACAAGTTCTGCCACCAGCATATAAACACATGGGATATGAATATACACAATAAAATTAAAGGGGAAAAAAATGATAAAAAAATATATAAAAAAAGAATATATATTATGCATTTTTATATTTATTGCGATATTTAGTCTAATTATAATAAGACCTTTAGGAGATTTAGATGAGATATGGAATTATAATGTAGCAAGGAACATGGCTATTGGAAAAATACCATATAAAGACATAAGCACAATAACTACACCATTATTACCGGCGGTAAACAGCATATTTTTAAAGGTTTTAGGAAATAATCTAATAATTATGAGAATACTATCAGCAGTATTAGGAACGGCAATATTATATACAATATATCAAATATTAAAGAAAATATTAAAAGAAACAAACATAAGTATTATATCTACTTTTCTTATAGGAATATTATTAAAAGACGTGTATTGTATTGATTATAACTATGCTACACTATTGTTAACACTAATTATACTATATAGAGATATTAAAAGTGAAACCGTAACAAAAAAGAAAGAATTTATACAAGGAATTCTTGCAGGATTAGCAATATGTACAAAACAAAGCATAGGACTATTAGTTGCAGTTGCAACTATATTATATCCAGTAATTAATATAAAATCTAAAAAAGAAGTAAGACTAGAATTAAAAAATATTGGAATTAGGACTTTAGGAGCAGTATTGCCATTATTTGTATTATTAATATATTTGATAGTAACAAATGCATTAGGAGAATTCATAAATTATGCAATATTAGGAATATCAACATTTGATAATAGTATAAAATATACAGAACTGTTTAATAATGAATCACAAGTAATCGTAATATTAGCAAAAATAGTACCAATAATAACATTAACAGCAGTAATAGTATCAGTTATAACGTTTATAACACAAAGAATTAAAAAAGATAAGATTGGTGAGCAAATAAAAACAATACAAATCTTAACATTATATGGACTTCCAATGTTAGTTGTAATATATCCAATAGCAGACAAAATACATTTTTTAATAGGAACGATTATAATAATTATTTTAACAATATATTTAATAACAATAGGATTAAAAAAAATATATATAAAAATAAAATTTAAAAATAAAAAATTTATATATAAAACATTTTCATTATTAATATGTATTGGATTAGCCATGTTAATAATAAAAAATACAACAAACAATATAACATATTATATAAATAAATACCTTAAAGGCGAAATAAACACAGCAATAAAATGTTATAAATATATAGAAATACCAGATTATTTAGTAGAAAGAATAAATGATATAGATACATATATAACAGAACAAGAAAATAAAGGAAAATCAGTATACATATTAGATGCAGAATCTGCTATATATACAATACCACTAAATAAATATACAAAAGATTATGATATGTTTTTAAAAGGAAACATAGGAAAAGATGGAGAAAAAGGACAAATTGAAAAAATAAAAAAAGAGGCAAATGAAAAAACAATATATTTAATAAAAAATGAAAAATACAGTTTAAATTGGCAAACTCCTAAAACGGTAATAGATTATATAAGATTAAACTTTCAAAAAACAGGAGAATTAACAATTTTTGATATATATGAGTATAAATAAAAATAGAAAGGAAAATTAAAAATGAAATTATTAATGCATACATGTTGTGCACCATGTAGTGTATATTGTATAGATAGTTTAAGAAATGAAGGTATAGAACCAACAGTATATTGGTATAATCCTAATATACACCCATACATAGAATATAAAACAAGAAGAGATACATTAAAAGAATATACAAAAAGCATAGATGTAAATGCAATTTTTGAAGAAGATTATGGATTAGATAATTTTTGCAAAAATGTAATAAACAACTTAGATACACGTTGCCAAGATTATTGCTATCCAATAAGATTAGAGCAAACAGCAAAATATGCAAAAGAGAATGGTTATACTGCAATTACAACAACTCTTTTAGTTAGTCCATATCAGAAACATGATATTATAAAAGACTTAGGAGAAAAAATAGCAGATAAATATAATTTAGAATTTTTGTACAGGGATTTTAGAATAGGTTTCAGAGAAGGACAAGCCAAAGCAAGAGAATTGGGATTATATATGCAAAAATACTGTGGCTGTATATTTTCTGAGGAAAGTAGATATTTTAACCACAATCAAGGAATGCCAAGATTACCAGAGGGTTTCGAGTTTTTACCTGTAAAAAATGCGATTAATATAAAAAAAGAAAGGGATAACAAAGAGCAGTATATGGATTTATTACTTGAGGCAGATCCAAGCAAAGAGATGATTAATAAGTATTTGTCTGATGGAGAGCTGTTTGTATTAACATATAATGATGAGCCTGTTTGCGTTGCTGTGGTAACTAAGATAAATAACGATAATGTAGAATTAAAAAATATTGTAACAAAAGAAAAATATAGATGCAAAGGCTATGCTAAAAAGATGATTAAGTATTTAGCAGATAATTATAAAACAAGATTTAGTAAGATGATTGTAGGAACAACAGAAAATAACATTCCGTTCTATGTAAAACAAGGATTTGATAAATATGAAAAAACAGTAAAGAATTTCTTTGTAGATAATTATGATAAAGAAATATTTGATGGAAATATGCAATGTATTGATTTGCATTATTATTCAAAAGAATTGAATTAATAGATAATAGTTATAATATATCTTCAATTAAAAATTAACAAAAACAGAATATAAGGAGTATTTATTATGGATAAAAAATATGTAGATTCAAATTATATTTCAGCTAAAGAGTTAAGAAATCCCAGTCATTTAAAAGAAGTTCCAAAAGATATGCCAGGTTGGTATAGCTGGTGGGCTCCTGAAGAAGCACTAAAAATGCTTTTGAATTCATCTTATATAAGCAATAAATATTTATCAAATTTATTATCGCATCTTACAATTAAAAATATAAATGGAAAGAATTATTATTACATTTATGTAGGAATAGCAGTAAAAGAATCAATTCAAAGACGACTTAATTGGCATATTAACCAACATCATACAAAAAGTAGTGTAGAGAGTGGATTTCTATCAACATTACGCAAGTCTATTTCAAGTCTTTTAGCATTTAATCAATATGATGAATATATTACAAATGACTTTATAAATATGCTTATTGTTGAATATCATCCAGTAAATTTACCAATTAAAAGTAATGAAGCAAAAGAAAAAATAGAAAGTATTGAAAAAAAAGAAATAGCCAATAATGTTCTAATATTAAATATAAAAGGTAATAAAAATGCTTTAGTAAAAGATTATTTAAAAGAACTAAAAAAAGTTAGAAAAAATTCTAAACGATAACTTACAAGTTCTAAAAAATATAAATTTAATCTGAAAAACAAAAAATAATATTTAATAAATTAAAAAGGAAGAATATTTTATTTGAATAATAGCTTAGATTTAAATTTTAATGGGATAATCAATATGATAGAAACTAGAAGGAATAATGCATATAAAAAAGTAAATGAAGAAATTATTTCTTTATAAAGTAACAGAAAAAGATGGAAGATAATGGTGGAGGTGATTGTGTTACATTTAAGATGACTAAGAACTTTATAATACAAAGAGATATAAAAATCACAAATAAATTAGATGAAGATAAAACCTATGATTTATATGTAGAGTCAAAAAAAGCCAAATTAAAATGAAGGACAAGCATAGCAAGGTATAAAGAGTTCAGAAAATAACATATTTTGTGATAATATCAAAAGAAGAATTATTGATTAAAAAGAAGATAGTAGTTTAGTAAATATATATTCATTACATGACCAAGCAACTTTTCTTTAGATAGAATTAAATGATATAATTTTTCAAAGGGGAGTGTATATATGATGAGTAATGTTCATTTGTCCAAATCAAAATATTGTAAATGTGTACAATGCAAAAAAATACTATGGCTAGAAAAATATAAACCAGAGTTTGCAGTAAAAACTGCTAAAGATTCAGTATTAGAAAATGGTACAAAAGTAGGAAAAATTGCAAAAGGTCTATTTGGAAATTATCAAAATATTGAATTTAATGAAAATCTTAATATTATGATAGAAAAAACACAAGAATTGTTAAGAAATAAGCCTAATATCATTACAGAAGCATCATTTAATTATAAAAATAATTTTTGTAGTGTAGATATTTTAAAAAATGACGTAGATGTAATTGAAATATATGAAGTTAAAAGTTCAACTGAAATCCATGACATTTATTTAGATGATGCATCTTATCAATACTATGTACTATCTAAACTGGGCTTAAATGTGAAGAAAGTAAGTATAGTATATATAAACAATCAATATGTAAGAGGAGAAGAACTTGAAATAGGAAAATTATTTAACATAGAAGATATAACAGATATAGCAAAATCAAAACAAGAAGAAATAAAAAATAATATAGATATGATAAATATGTATATGACAGAACATAGCGAAAATAATGAACCAATCACAGATATAGGTTTAAAATGTTCAGACCCTTATGAATGTGAATTTTGGGAATATTGCACGAGGGATTTACCAAAGCCTAACGTTTTTGATATTGCAGGAGGGATGAGAAAAACTCAAAAATTTGAAAAGTACTATCAAGGAAAGATTTCTTTTGAAGATTTACAACATGACCAAGATTTGAATTCTAAATATTTAGAACAAATTGATTTTGAATTAAATAATCTAAAACCTAAAATAGATATAGAAGCAATAAGAAATATAATGGATTTACTTAAATATCCTTTGTATTTCATAGATTATGAGACTTATCAAGTAGCAATACCTGAAATTAAAGGAACAAGGCCATATCAGCAGCTTCCTTTCCAATATTCATTACATATAATAAAAGAAAAAGGAGCATCAATAGAGCATAGAGAATTTTTAGCAGAAGTTGATGATAAAAATTTTATAAGACATTTTGCAGAAAGTATGATTAAAGATATACCTAACAATGGAAGCATTATCATATATAATAAAGCATTTGAACCAGCAAGAAACAGAGAAATTGCAGAAATGTATCCAGACTTAAAAGATGAAATGTATAGACTAAATAATAATATGGTTGATTTTCTTGAACCTTTCAAACAAAGAAAATATTATACAAAGGAGATGCATGGTTCTGCATCTATAAAGGCAGTACTTCCTGCACTTTATCCAAATGACCCAGAACTTGATTATCATAATTTACCTGTGGTTCATAATGGTGGAGAAGCTTCAGAGGCATTTTTAAGTTTAAAAGGTAAATCAAAGGAAGAACAAGAAAAAATAAGACATGGACTTTTAGTTTATTGTGAACTTGATACCTATGCAATGGTGAAAATATGGATGAAATTTAAAGAAATAATAGGAGGGAGAGTATTATGAAAGAAATTGGAGAAGAAATATTAATTGTAAAAATGTATGTAGGTGATTTTAATAATGAGAATATAGGGCATGAGATTATAAACTTTTTTAAAACAGATGATAATGAAGAATATATTTATGTTCCTGC
>CALXHD010000060.1 GCA_944388015.1 uncultured Clostridia bacterium
AAATCCACGTCTTACTCCTCCACCAGATCTTGCTTTTTGTCCTTTATGACCTCTTCCTGATGTTTTTCCTAGTCCTGATCCTATTCCACGACCTACTCTAGTTCTTTTTGTTCTTTTTGTTAGTGGTTTTAGTTCATCTAATTTCATTTTTTGCACCTCCTCAATTTTTCTTTTTTTGAGTTTAATTACATTATATCTTCTACTTTTTTACCTCTTTTTTTAGCTACTTGTTCTATTGTTTGCATTGATTTTAATCCTTCAATTGTAGCATATACAACATTTCTTGGATTATTTGTTCCTATAACTTTAGTTCTTATATCTTTGTATCCTGCTAGTTCTAGTACTGGTCTAACACTTCCTCCTGCTATAACTCCAGTACCAACTGCTGCTGGTTTTAACATTACTTTTGCACTACCAAATGTTCCAACATATTCATGTGGTATTGTTGTGCCTACTATTGGAACTTCCACAATATTTTTCTTAGCTTCTTGTATAGCTTTTTTTATTGCGTCTGGAACTTCTGCTGCTTTACCATTTCCAACCCCAATATGTCCTTTTTCGTCACCAACAACAACAACTGCACTAAATCTAAATGTTCTACCACCTTTTACAACTTTTGCAACTCTGTTTATAGCAACTACTTTTTCTTTTAATTCGCTTTTTTCTTCCATTTAGGTTATTTCCTCCTTTTTATAGTTTTAGCTTTAATAGACTTTTTTGTATTAGAATTTTAATCCACCTTGTCTTGCTGCTTCTGCTAATTCTTTTACAACTCCGTGATATATGTATCCACCACGATCAAATACCACATTTTCAATTTTTTGTTCTTTTGCTCTTTTTGCTATTAATGCTCCAACTTCTTTTGCAGCTTCCTTATTTGAATGTTTTGTTTTTATTTCTTTGTCTAATGTAGAAGCAGAAGCTATTGTTTTTTGAGCAATATCATCTATTAGTTGAACATAGATATTTGCATTACTTCTATATACACATAATCTTGGTCTTTCTTGTGTTCCAGATATTTTTCTTCTTACTCTTAGATGTCTTCTTCTTCTTTCCATTTTTCTATCTGTCTTTTTTACCATTTTATTTACTCCTTTCTATGTGAATTTTGTGCAAAACTCTGATTTTCATTCAAATTCAATTATTTACCAGTTTTACCTTCCTTACGTCTAATAACCTCATCAGCATATTTAATACCTTTTCCTCTATATACTTCTGGTGGTCTTTTGCTTCTTACTACTGCTGCTGTTTGTCCTACTAGTTCTTTATCTATTCCTTTTACTATAATTGTATTTGGGTTTGGTACGTCAAAAGTTATTCCTTTTGGTGCTTCAAATATAACTGGATGTGAATATCCTAATGTCATATTCAAATTATTTCCTTGTTTTTGTACTCTATATCCAACTCCATTTATTTGTAATTCTTTTGAATATTCGTGTTTTACACCTATGATCATATTATTTATTAAAGTTCTTGTTAGACCATGTAAACTTTTATTTTTTGGTTCATCATTTGGTCTTATAACTTTTAATATATTTCCTTCCATCTCTAAAGAAATATTTTTATTTATTTCTCTTTCTAGTGTACCTTTTGGACCTTTTACTGTGATTTTATGTCCATCAATTTTAACTTCTACTCCTTCTGGTACTTCTATAGGTTTATTTCCTATTCTTGACATGTTTCTTCCTCCTTTTTAAAATATGTCTAATAGCTTTCGCCTTTTATTTTATATTACCATACATATGCTAATACTTCTCCACCAACACCTAATTCACGTGCTTCTTTATCTGTTTTTAATCCTTTAGATGTAGAAATAATAGCTATACCTAAACCATTTAATACTCTTGGTAAATCTTCTTTTGAAGCATATACTCTTAATCCTGGTTTACTTATTCTCTTTAATCCATCAATTATTCTTGCCCCATTTTCATCATATTTTAATGTTACTCTTATAATGCCTTGATTTTCATCTTTTATTTCTTCAAATGATTTTATATAACCTTCTTTGAATAATATTTCAGCAATTCCTCGTTTCATATTTGATGCAGGAATATCCACTGTTTTGTGTTTTGCACTATTTGCATTTCTTATTCTTGTCAACATATCTGCAATTGGATCTGTAGTTGTCATATCTTTTCTTACCTCCTTTTTCTTTGTCTTTATATGTTTTATTTTACCAGCTTGATTTCTTTACTCCTGGTATTTCTCCTTTATGTGCTAATTCTCTAAAACATACACGGCAGATACCATATTTTCTGATATAGGCATGTGGTCTACCACATAATTTACATCTGTTATATTCTCTTGTTTTATATTTTTGTGGTCTAGCTTGTTTTACTTTCATTGATTTTTTAGCCATAGTTTTTTATTTCCTCCTTTTTTATGGAATTCAATGAATAACTTATTTAGTTTTTAAATGGCATTCCCATTAATTTTAACAACTCTTTAGCTTCTTCATCAGTTTTTGCTGTTGTTACAAATATAATATCCATTCCTCTTATTTTATCTACTTTATCATATTCTATTTCTGGGAATATTAATTGTTCTTTTACACCCATAGAGTAATTTCCTCTACCATCAAAAGATTTATCAGATACTCCTCTAAAGTCTCTTACTCTTGGAAGTGCTACATTGAATAATTTGTATGCAAAATCATACATTTTGTCAGCTCTTAAAGTTACTTTACATCCAATATTTACTCCTTCTCTTAATTTAAATGCTGCAATTGATTTTCTTGCTTTTGTTATAACTGGTTTTTGTCCTGTTATTTGTGATAAATCATTCATAGCATTTTCTAATGATTTTGGATTTTCTTTTATATCTCCTAACCCTATATTTATTACAATTTTATCTATTTTTGGTACTTGCATAACTGATTTATAATTAAATTTTTTTATTAATGCTGGAACCACTTCTTTTTCATAATGTTCTCTAAGTTTTTCCATTTTAGTTATTCCTCCTTTCTATACTATTTTAATTTAGCACCACATTTTTTACAAACACGTACTTTTTTATCTTTTTCAACGCCATATCCTACTTTTGTAGTTTTTCCACATTTAGGGCATACAACATTTACTTTTGAACTTGGAATTGCACATTCAGATGCTATAATTCCTCCTTCTTCTCCTTGCTTTCTTGCTTTTACATGTTTTTTTCTTACATTTACATTTTTTACTATTACTTTATCTTCTTTTGGTAATATTTGTAATACTTCACCTGTAGTACCTTTATCATTTCCTGATAGTACTTTTACTGTGTCGCCTTTTTTTATTCTCATGAGAGTCTTCCCTCCTTTTTTGTTTTTATCTTTTTAATTAATATAATTTATACATTATAAAACTTCTGGAGCAAGTGATAAGATTTTCATATAATCTTTTTCTCTAAGTTCTCTTGCTACTGGTCCAAATATACGAGTTCCTCTTGGTGTTTTGTCTTCTTTTATTATTACTGCTGCATTTTCATCAAATTTTATATATGATCCATCTTGTCTACGTAAACCTTTTTTACTTCTTACTATAACTGCTTTAACTACGTCTCCTTTTTTTACAACTCCTCCTGGTGTTGCTGATTTAACAGAAGCTACTATTACATCTCCGATATTTGCAGTTTTTCTATATGATCCACCTAAACATCTAATACACATTAATTCTTTTGCTCCTGTATTATCTGCAACTTTTAGTCTTGTTTGTTGTTGTATCATTTGACTATTCCTCCCTTCGTTGGTTATCAAATTTTTATTTTATTATTGCTTTTTCTGTTATCTCAACAACTCTCCATCTTTTATCTTTTGATAAAGGTCTTGTTTCCATAACTTTTACTTTGTCTCCTATTTGACAAGCGTTTTCTTCGTCATGTGCTTTTAATTTATATGTTCTTTTTACAGTTTTTCCATAAACTTTATGTCTTACATTTGTTTCTACGGCTACGACAACAGTCTTATCCATTTTATTTGATACAACTGTTCCTACCATAACTTTACGAAGATTTCTTTTTTCCATTTTAATCCTCCTTCTTTTTTGTTAGGATATCTCTTTCATAGATATATTTTTATATTAAGCTTTTGATTCTGCAATTTTTCTTTCTGTTAGTACTGTATTTATTTTAGCTATATCTTTTTTTACTTCTTTTATTTTCATTGGATTATCTAATCCATTTGTAGCTAAACTAAATTTTAATTTAAATAATTCTGTTTTTAGTTCACCTAATTCCTTTTCTAAATCTGGTGAAGACATTTCTCTTATTTTATTTATCTTCATCATTTTCACCTACCTTTTCTTTGGCGATAAATTTTGTTTTTATAGGTAGTTTATTCATCGCTAATCTTAATGCTTCTCTTGCTGTTTCTTCAGGAACACCTGCAATTTCAAACATTACTCTTCCTGGTTTTACAACTGCTACCCAATATTCTGGAGCACCTTTTCCTTTTCCCATACGAGTTCCGATTGGTTTAGATGTGATTGGTTTATCAGGAAATATTTTTATCCAAACCTTTCCACCTCTTTTTATATAACGTGTCATTGCAATACGTGCTGCTTCTATTTGATTTCCTGTAATTAATCCTCCTGTTACAGCTTGTATACCATATTCTCCTTCTGTTACTTTATTTCCTCTTGTTGCTTTTCCTCTCATTCTACCTTTTTGCATTTTTCTGAATTTTGTTCTTTTTGGCATTAATGGCATTATTCAGCGCCTCCTTCCATTTTTTTACTTGGAAGAACTTCTCCTTTATATATCCAAACTTTTACACCGATTTTTCCATATGTTGTATCTGCTTCTGCAAATCCATAATCGATATCTGCTCTTAAAGTTTGTAATGGAATATTTCCTTCTTTATAGAATTCAGTTCTTGCCATGTCAGCTCCACCTAATCTTCCTGATACAGCTGTTTTTATTCCTAATGCTCCAGCTTTAGTAGCTTTTTGCATACATTGTTTCATAGCACGTCTGAATGAAATTCTTCTTTCTAGTTGACCTGCAATATTTTCTGCAACTAATTGTGCATCTGTGTCTATATTTTTTACTTCAACAATATTTAAGTTTACGTCTTTTCCTATTAATTTTGCAAGTTCTTGTTTCATGCTTTCAGCACCTGCTCCACCTTTTCCTATTACTATTCCTGGTTTTGCAGTATATAAATTTACTTTAACGGCTTTTGCAGTTCTTTCAATTTCTATTTTAGAAATTCCAGCTGCATATAATTTTTTCTTTAAAAATTTACGTATTTTTTGGTCTTCTACTAAATAGTCTGAAAAGTTTTTAGAATCTGCATACCATTTTGAGTTCCAGTCTTTTATAATTCCAACTCTAACTCCTGTTGGATGTACTTTTTGTCCCATATCCTATTAATCCTCCTTTTCTCTTAACACTATAGTAATATGACTTGTTCTTTTTCTAATTCTTACTGCTGATCCTTTTGCAGCTGGTCTTATTCTTTTTAAAGTTGGTCCTTGATTTGCATATATTTCAGCAACATATAAATTTTGTTCTTTCATATCATGGTTATTTTCTGCATTTGCAATTGCTGATTTTAATAATTTTTCTATAATTTCAGATGATGCCTTTGGTGTAAATTTTACAATTGCTAAAGCTTCTTGAACATCTTTTCCTCTTATTAAATCTGCTACTATTTTTACTTTTCTTGCTGATATTCTAGCAAATTTAAGAGTTGCTCTTGCTTCTTTTATTTCTGTTTCTTGCACTTTTTTTACCTCCTTAACACATGTTTTAAGTTTTTATATTCTATACACTATTTTGAAACTTTTGTTGTTTTTTCTCCTGCATGACCTTTAAATGTTCTTGTTGGAGCAAATTCACCTAATTTATGTCCAATCATTTCTTCTGTAATATAGATTGGAACATGTTTTCTTCCATCATGGACAGCTATTGTGTGTCCTACCATTTGTGGATATATTGTAGATGCTCTTGACCATGTTTTTAATACTTCTTTAGCACCTGTTTCGTTCATTGCTTCTATTCTTTTTAATAATTTTTCTTGTACAAATGGTTTTTTCTTGCTTGATCTAGACATGTTAGATATGTCCTCCTTTCAATTTTGGAATTTATATTTTATGCCTTTTTATTTTCTTCTCTTTACTATAAATTTATTTGATAATTTCTTTTTATTTCTTGTCTTATATCCTAATGCTGGTTTACCCCAAGGTGTTAATGGTCCAGCGTGTCCTATTGGTGCTTTTCCTTCACCACCACCATGTGGGTGATCTACTGGGTTCATAACAGATCCTCTAACTTCTGGTCTCCATCCCATATGACGTTTTCTACCAGCTTTTCCTATTTTAATATTTTCATGATCTGCATTTCCAATTACTCCTATTGTTGCTCTACATTTTGCTAAGATTAATCTCATTTCTCCTGATGGAAGTCTTACATGTGCATATTTTCCTTCTTTTGCCATTAATTGTGCACTTTGTCCAGCAGTTCTTACTAATTTTCCACCTTGACCTGGATTTAATTCAATATTGTGTATTAATGTACCTACTGGTATTGAACTAATTGGCATACAATTTCCTGGTTTTATATCTACTGTTTCACCAGAGATTACTTTATCTCCATCTGTAATTCCTTGTGGTGCTAAAATATATGCTTTTTCTCCATCTTTATATTGAATTAAAGCTATATTTGCGCTACGGTTTGGATCATATTCGATACCAATTACTGTTGCTTCCATATTATCTTTTTTTCTTTTAAAATCTATTATTCTATATTTTTGTCTATTTCCTCCACCTTGATGTCTTACTGTTATTCTACCATATGAGTTTCTTCCTGCTTTTTCTTTCTTTTTAGCAAGTAATGATTTTTCAGGAGTTTTCTTTGTAATTTCTGAAAAATCTGAAACTGTCATATTTCTTCTTGATGGTGTATATGGTTTAAAGTGTTTCATTCCCATCTTTTTTCTTCTCCTTTTTCATTTATTTACGGACTTTTTCCTGCTCCGCATTACAGATATTCTTTATTTTCCGGGTTCTTTCCCGATATTTTCTTCTAATTCTATTAATAGCTTCAAATAATGTAAAATAATTATTTACCTAAGCTCCCATAAATTCATCTATTGAATCTTTATATTTTTTAGATGTTTTTACTTCTTTTCCACCTTTTCCTAGATATGTTGTTTCTTCAGGATTTGTATCTATTGTTACAATTGCTTTTTTCCAGTCTGAAGTTTTTCCGATACTATACCCTACTCTTTTCTTTTTTCCTTTAACATTCATTGTATTTACTTTTAATACTTTAACATTAAATAATTTTTCAACTGCTTTTGCAATTTCAATTTTAGTTGCTTTTTTATTTACTTTAAAAGTATATTTTCCTTCTTGTAATCCATCATTACTTTTTTCTGTAATTATTGGTTTTACAATTATTTCTTCTGGTGTCATTATGCATACACCTCCTCTATTTTTTTAACAGTGTCTAATGGTAAAATTAGGTTTGTATATTTTAATAAATCAAATACATTAATATTGTTTAGTAAAATTGTTTTTACTCCTTCAATATTTCTTGCTGACATATATACATTATCATTTTTTTCTGGTAAAACAATTAATGTTTTTCCTTCTACTTTTAAATCTGATAAAGTTTTTACCATTGTTTTTGTTTTAATTTCTTTTACTTCTAATTTATCTACTACTGTTAATTCTTTTTCTAATACTTTAGAACTCAAAATTGATTTTATTGCTAATCTTCTTTCTTTTTTGTTAACAGTATATTTATATGAACGTGGTTTTGGACCTAGTGCTATACCACCTTTAATCCATTGTGGTGCTCTGATACTTCCTTGTCTAGCTCTTCCTGTTCCTTTTTGTCTCCATGGTTTTTTACCACCACCACGTACTTCTGCTCTCGTTTTTGTACTTTGTGTACCTTGACGTTGATTTGCTAAATAATTTACAAGTACACTATGTACTATAGCTTCATTTGGTTCTATTCCAAATATATTTTCTGCAAGTTCTACATCACTTACTTTTTTACCTTTCATATCATATACATCTATTTTAGGCATTTCGTTTCCTCCTTTCTAGTTAATAGCCTTTACAGCTGATTTTATTTTTAAGATAGCACCTTTAGCACCTGGTACACTACCTTTTATTAATATTACGTTTTTATCCATATCTACTTTTACAACATCTAAATTTTGAATTGTTACTGTATTTTTTCCCATATGTCCTGGTAATTTTTTACCTTTAAATACTCTACCTGGTGTTGATGTTGATCCCATAGATCCTGGTCTTCTATGATACATTGAACCATGTCCCATTGGTCCTCTGTGTTGTCCATGTCTTTTTATAACACCTTGGAATCCTTTTCCTTTTGTTATTCCTTGTACATCTATTTTTTCTCCTGCTTGGAAAATATCTGCTTTTACTTCATCTCCTACTTTGTAATTTTCGATATTTTCTACTCTAAATTCTCTTAGATGTTTCTTTGGAGTTAAATTTGCTTTTGAAAAATGTCCTTTTTTTGGTTTATTGATATGTTTATCTTTAATTTCTCCATATCCTAATTGTATAGCATTATATCCGTCTTTTTCTATTGTTTTTATTTGTACAACCGTATTTGGTGTTGTCTCAATAACTGTTACTGGAATAACATTTCCTACTTCATCAAATATTTGTGTCATTCCTACTTTTTTTCCAATTATTCCTTTTTTCATTTTTTCCTCCTAACTATTGGCTGATATTTAGATTGCATTTTTAAATGTATATCAGCTTGGTTTTTTTGGTTTTATATTATAATTTTATTTCTATATCTACACCAGCTGGTAGTTCTAACTTCATTAAACTATCTACTGTTTTTTGTGTTGGATAAAGAATATCAATTACTCTTTTGTGTGTTCTCATTTCAAATTGTTTTCTTG
>CALXHD010000061.1 GCA_944388015.1 uncultured Clostridia bacterium
TAAATCATTTTGTGTAATTTTTACTTTTCTATGATCTCCTGCTGCCATTCTTGTTAAAGCAGACATTGGTTCTCCTTGACTACCTGTTGTAATTATAACTAGTTGTTCATCATTATATATGCCTATTTTATCTATATCTATAAACACATCTTCTGGGCAACCAATATATCCTAATTCTCTTGCTGTTGTTATCATATTAATCATACTTCTACCACATACTGCTATTTTTCTTCCATATTTTACAGCTGCATTTACAATTTGTTGTACTCTGTGAACATTTGAAGCAAATGTTGCAACCACAATCCTTTTTTTACAATGTATAAATAGTTTATCTAACACCTCTCCTACAGAGCTTTCAGACATTGTAAATCCTTTTCTTTCTGCATTTGTACTATCTGACATTAATGCTAAAATACCTTTATTTCCAAGTTCTGCAATTCTTCCAAAATCCATTATTTTTCCATCTATTGGTGTATAATCTACCTTAAAATCTCCTGTGTGTAATACTGTTCCTATTGGTGTTGTTATAGCAAGCATAACAGAATCTGGTATACTATGTGTACTTCTTATAAATTCTATTTTAAAATAATTTCCAAGTATTATTGTTTGTCCAGATGCTACTTCAATTAATTTTGTACTTCTTAACAATTTGTGTTCTTCTAATTTATTTTTTATTAGCCCTATTGCAAGTTTTGGTGCATAAATTGGTACATTTATCTGTTTTAAGAAATATGGCACACTTCCAATGTGGTCTTCATGTCCATGTGTTATTATTAATCCTTTTATTTTTTCTTTATTTCTTTCTAAATATGTTACATCAGGTATTACTAAGTCTATTCCTAGCATGTCATCTTCTGGAAATGATAATCCACAATCTACTACTATTATCTCATCTTCATATTCAAATACAGTTATATTTTTTCCAACCTCATGTAATCCACCTAATGGAATTATTTTTAATTTTGATTTTTTAAATATATCCTTAGCTTTATGTGCTAAACTTTGTTCTTCTTTTTGTATTGGTAAATTTGTTCTTACTGTTTCTGCTTTTTGTGATGTTCTTTTTGCTCTTCCTGCTGTTTTCTTTCCTGTTTTTGGTTCTGTTTGCTTTTTAGTTTCTTCAACCTTTCTTACTCTTTTTTCTATATTCATCTTTTTTTCCTTTACATTAGGATTTTTTTCCCTTGTGTTTTTTACTATGCCTTTTTTTGTTGCATATTTTTCTTTTTTGTTTTCATTCTGTTTTGTCATAATTTATAATTCTCCCTTTCTTTCTTGTATTTTTACAAATTTCATTTGTACTAAAAGTTTTTGACAAATATTAATAGATATGTATGTATACCTATTCATACATATTTAAAATCTAGAAAAACTGAATTTTCTCTAAAAATTATTTTTCTAGAATAGAACAAATTGGAAAGCCTTAAAACCTGCAATAATTTTAACTTTTCTCTTTGGCTTTCCGTTAATTTGTTCTGCGCCAATTTTACATAAGTCAAAATTGTGTGCAATGTGTTTTATCTCTACTTAAAAATTCATATAACTCAAAGTTACATGTTATTTCCTAAAATTTAAAATATTTAATCTCATTTCAACATCTCATAATTAATTTATTTTAATTTTTCCCGTTTCTTTTATTTTTAAACTATTTTCTCTATTATTTTTATCTCATTACTTTTAGTTTTAAATAAAATCTCTTTCTTTGCCCCTGGCAAACGTTGGTATTATTATACTATTTTTGTTTACTTTTGTCAATGGGATTTTTTTTACGAATATATTTTCCTAATGTATTTTATCTATTAGAAAAGTCATGCTGACTTTTCTAATAGATAAAAAAAGAACTTTAGGGAATTTTCCCAAAAGCTCATTTCATCTATGTTCTTGATTCAACTATCAACTTTATTCCTGTTCTATCCTCACCTTCAACTTCTACTTCAGCAAAAGCTGGTATACAAACTAAATCTACTCCTGATGGTGCCACAAATCCTCTAGCTATTGCGACCGCCTTTACTGCTTGGTTTAATGCTCCTGCTCCAATTGCTTGCATTTCTGCTTTGTTTGATTCCTTAACTAACCCTGCTATTGCTCCAGCAACAGAATTTGGGTTTGATTTTGATGAAATTTTTAAAACTTCCATTTTCATTTTTCCTCCTATTAATTTATTTTTTGTTTCAACTCTAACGATTTTTATTTTACAATATTTGGAAATTAATGTAAATAGTTTTTTAAAGATTTCTTCAATTTTTCATCGCAATTTTCAAACAGTTTTTACAGTCTTCGACAATATTCATCAGCATTATTTAAAATTCCTCTTATTTCAAATAAATTCTTTCTATATCACAAACTTTATTGTTTTCTCCAACTTCAAAAATTACTCCATTAAATTTACAATCTCCACTTGCTATATGGTATCTTTCAGGTAAAGTTGTTTCAAATCTTTTAAAAGACACTTTTATATCCATACCAATAACCGAATTTTTGGGTCCTGTCATTCCAATATCTGTTATATATCCTGTTCCACTTGGCAAGATTGCCTCATCTGCAGTTTGTACATGTGTATGTGTTCCATAAACTATTGTAGCCAATCCATCTAAATAATAGCCCATTGCTATTTTTTCTGCTGTTGCCTCTGCATGAAAATCTACTACAATAATATCTACTTGATCTTTTATTTTCTCTATAATAGATTTAACCCTTAAAAATGGATTTTCAGATAGTATTCCCATATCTACTCTTCCAAGTAAATTAATTACTGCTATATTTTTATTATTTTTAGTATAAATATTATATCCTTTTCCAGGAAGACCTTTAGGATAGTTTGCAGGTCTTACTATTTTTGGATCATCAATAAATTTAAATACATCTTTTTTTCCCCATGTATGATTACCTAATGTAACTGTATCTGCTCCTGCTTGTAAAATATCTCTAAAATTCTTTTCTGTTATTCCCATTCCTTCTGCAGAATTTTCCCCATTTACAATTACAAAATCTATTTGCTTTTCATTTTTTATTATAGGTAATCTCTCTTTTAGTTCTTTTACTCCAGCATTACCTATAATGTCTCCTACTGCCAATATCTTCAATTCTATACCTTCTTTCTTTTTGTTTTTACTTTATTAGTATAGCATATTCCTTTTTCCAAGTAAATAGTTTTATTTTTGTAAAATTATTGATTTTTCTGTGCAACCTTGCTTTTTTGTTGAATAAGGAAAAATTGATTTTTCCCTATACAACAAAAAAGCATATAAATAAATTAATATCTATATGCTTTTGAAATTTATTTTGCATAGTCAACAACTCTTGTCTCTCTTATAACATTAACTTTAATTTGTCCTGGATAATCCATTTCTTTCTCTACTCTTTTAGAAACATCTCTTGCCAAAATTGTCATTTGGTCATCTGATATCTCATCAGGTTTAACCAAAATTCTAACCTCTCGACCAGCTTGAATTGCAAAAGACTTTTCTACCCCTTTAAACGAATCTGCTATTTCTTCTAGGTTTTGTAATCTTTTGATATATGCTTCTAATGTTTCTCTTCTAGCTCCAGGTCTTGATGCTGAGATTGCATCAGCAGCTTGTATTAATACTGCTTCTAAAGTTTGTGGCTCGACATCTTCATGATGTGCCTCTACAGCATTTATTACTAATGGATTTTCTTTATATTTTTTAAGTATCTCTACACCAATTTCTACATGTGTACCTTCCATATCATGGTCTAAAGCTTTACCTATATCATGTAACAAACCTGCTCTTCTTGCAAGTTTTGCATCTAGTCCTAACTCTTCTGCCATTATCCTAGCTAAATTTGAAACTTCTATCGAATGGTTTAATACATTTTGTCCATAACTTGTTCTATATTTTAGTTTTCCAATCAATTTAACAATATCAGGGTGTAAACCAATAACTCCTGTTTCTAAAACCGCTCTTTCCCCTTCTGATTTTATTGTTTCTGCTAATTCTTGTTTTGCTTTCTCAACTGTCTCTTCAATTTTAGCTGGATGTATTCTTCCATCATCAATTAATTTCTCTAATGTTATTTTTGCTACTTCTCTTCTTAATGGATCAAATCCTGACAATACTACTGCTTCAGGTGTATCATCTATAATTAAATCTACTCCTGTTAGTGTTTCTAATGCTTTTATATTTCTACCCTCTCTACCTATAATTCTACCTTTCATTTCATCACTTGGTAATGCAACTATAGATACTGTTGTTTCTTGAGAATGATCTGCAGCACATTTTTGTACAGCATAAGTTAATATCTCTTTTGCATTTTTTATTGATTCTTCTTTTGCTTTCCTTGTTTCTTCTCTTATAACTTCTGCCTTTTCTGCAGTAAGGTCTTTTTCTATTTCATGTAGTAATTTATCTCTTGCTTGTCCCTTTGTTAATTCTGCAATTTCCTCTAGTTTAGCTAATTGTTTATCATATACCTCTTGAATTTCTTGTTTTTGATTTTCAATTTCATGTATACGATTTTCAATTTCGTGTTCTTTTTTTTCAAAATTTTCTGAACGTCTGTCAAGATTTTCTTCTTTCTGTATTAATCTTGTTTCTTGTCTTTGTACTTCGCCTCTTCTTTCTTTAATCTCTTGATCTAGCTCTTTTCTACTAGCCATAATTTCTTCTTTGGCTTTGATAATTTCCTCTTTTTTCATATTCTCGGCTTCTATTTTTGCCATATCAACTATTCTTTTAGCTTCATCCTCGGCATTACCTATTTTAGATTCTGCAATCTTTTTTCTATATGCCATTCCTACAAATATTCCAATTGCAAGTGAGATTAAGATAGCGGCTACTATGACTACAATGTACATAAGTATACACCTCTTTCTTATTTATTTTTCAATGTACGAATAAAATATATGGTTTTTAAATTAAATATATTTTTTCTTACTTATTATATTTTACCTTTATTATTGTCAACTGTCAAGGGGTTTAAGAAAAAAATTCCCCCATTTGGAGCCATCCCAAATAGGAGAAAAATTAGCTAAACAATATACTATTAACCTTTTTCTTTATACATTTTTATCATATCTTTTATATTTAATCTTGTACCATAGTTTAAAATAGCATTAGAATATATTTTTATTGCAATTTTTGCAATCACAAAAATGGTTACTACCAATATAGCAATAGATATTACTACATCTGTAGTACTTGCAATTCCCATCATTACTCTAAAAGGCATACAAAATGGTGATGAAATTGGAAGCATAGAAGCAAATACATTTAAATCACTTGTTGGATTCATCATTGTAAAATATGATAAGTAAAATCCTATTACTGCAAGTATTGCAACAGGTCCATTTGCAGATTGTATGTCTTCAGGTTTGCTTACTGTTGACCCTGTTAGGGCATATAAAAGTGCATATGTAAAATATCCCAATATAAAATATATTATTGTTACAATTCCTAAATATGGTGTTATTTTTGACATATCTAATACTGCATTTACAAGTTCAGGATCTAATAGAGTTTTAGCACATATTAATGCAATAGCAACAAATAATATTACCTGTAATAATCCAACAATTCCTATACCTATTGTTTTTCCCAATACAATTGTTCTAGGTGATGTAGATGTTACTAATGTTTCCATTATCTTTGATGTTTTTTCTGTTGTAATAGAACTTGATACCTGGTAAGCACAAAAATATATAGCATAAAATAGCACAATTGATAATAACATTATTGCAAACACATTACCTTTTACTTCTTGTTCTTCAGTTTGTTCTATTTCAACATTAAAATTTGGATTTAAATTTTCTATTTGTTCTAAAGTTAACCCAAGTTTTGAAATTTGCATATTTGAATATACCGTATTTAAACCTGTTAATAAATCTTGTGGAACACCTGATGTCATTGCCATATTTTTTACAATATATCTCAAATTTACTGGATTTCCTTTTTCTATTATTATAGCTTCTTCTATTTCGTCTTTTTCAATCATATCTTTAATATCATCAAATGTGACATTATCTGTTCTAATCTGTATATCATATTCCAAATTCATATTTTTTAGAGCTTCTAAATTTCCCTCATATATATTTTCACTATCTACAATCATAATTTTTGTATTACTAGAATCTCCATTATTTATCATTTTTAATATATTTGGTATATTAAATCCTATTATTATTATTAAACATATAATTATTGTTGATACAATAAAAGATTTTCTATTTACCATATCTTTCATTGTAAATTTCATCACTGTAAATAAATCTTTCATATTAATTTCCCACCTTCTCTATAAATATATCATTTAATGTTGGTTTCTTTATTTCAAACTTATCTATAATTTGATTTTCTTTTATTAGATCTTTTAAAAGATTATGTGCATCTACCTCATTTTGTATTTTTATTATATATTTGTTATCTGTTTTTAATTCTATTTCCATATTTGCCTCTTTGATATATTTATCTATATTTTGATGGCTTATAATTTCCAATCTATTTGCAGGATATGTATTTTTTATCTCTTGTAAATTTCCCTGTAATACTGTCTTTCCTCTATTTAATATTAATATATCACTACAAAATTCCTCAATAGAGGTCATTTGGTGACTTGACATTATTATGTATTTTCCTTTAGAAACTAAGTCTATTATTATATTTTTTAAAATCTCAGTATTTACTGGGTCTAACCCACTAAATGGTTCATCTAATACAATTAATTCCGGATCATGTAAAATTGCTGTCATAAATTGTATTTTCTGTTGATTTCCCTTAGATAATTTTTCTGCTGGCATCTGTAAATATTCTTCTACTTTTAGTACTTTTGCCCATTTTTTTATTGCTTCTACCGCTTCTTTTTTATTCATTCCCTTTAATTCTGCGAAATACATCAATTGGTCTTGTATTTTAGTTTTTGGATATACTCCTCTTTCTTCAGGTAGATATCCAAAATTTACATGTTTTCTCTCTACTTTTTTATCATTCCATGTAATTTCACCTGTGTCTTTTTTTATAATGCCTAATAACATTCTAATTGTTGTTGTTTTTCCAGCTCCATTTGTTCCAAGTAAGCCAAACACTCCTGGCTTACTTAGTTCAAATGTTACATTTTCTACAGCTTGTTTTCCCACAAATTTCTTACTAACATTTTGTAGTTTTAACCCCATTTTATTTCCTCCTATTTTATTACTTCAACGCCAATTTTTAGGTTTTCTCCATTTATATTTATATCTGTATATTCTCTTTCTTTTTCATTATAGAAAATATTATTAGCTAATGTATCTTTTTTAATAATCTCTTCATATTTCTTAATTACTTTTTCTAAATTTTCATTCTCAGAAACATATAAATTAATTCTATCTAAAACTTCAAAACCACTTTCTTTTCTCATATTTTGTACTTTTGATAAAATTTCTCTTAAATACCCTTCTTCTTTAAGCTCAGGAGTAATATGTGTATCTAATACTACACCCATTTCTCCTTCTCCACTAAATGCAAATCCTTCTTTTCCATGCATTGTAATTAATAAATTATTTGAATCTAATCCAATTTGTACTCCATCTATTTCTATATATTCAACTTTGCCATTTTTAACTTTTGTTGCTAATTCCATTTGATTTTTCTTAGCTATTTCTTCTCTAATTTTTGGTATCAATTTTCCATATTCTTTTCCAAGTACAGGTAAATTTGGTTTAATTTCAAAATCTACATATTCAGACATCTCTGCACCTAATTCTATTTCTTTTATATTTAATTCTTCTTTTACAATATCTTCATAATATTTAGGCAATGTATCTATTGAAATCAACATTTTAGATAATGGTTGTCTATTTTTAATATTTACAGCATTTCTACTGCTACGTCCTAATTTTACAACTTTATATGCTAAATCCATTTCTTTTTCTAATTTTTTATCAATTACAGTTTCATCTACATTTGGCCATAAACATAAATGTACACTTTCTTCAGCATTAGGGTCTAATCCTACTACTAAATTTTGATATATTTCATCTGTCATAAATGGTATAAATGGTGCTGATACTTTTATTAATGTAACAAGTACATTATAAAGTGTTACATATGCTCCTATTTTGTCATCTTCTAATCCTTTTGCCCAAAATCTTTCTCTGTTTCTACGTACATACCAGTTTGATAATTCATCTGTGAACTCCTCTATTTGTAATGCTGCACCTGTTATATTGTATTTTGATAATTTATCATCTACTTCTTTTACTAATGTATTTAATTTTGATATAATCCATCTATCCATAACATTTGCACTTTTATAATCACTATATTTTAATGGATTAAATTTATCTATTTCTGCATATAAAACATAGAATGAATATACATTCCACAATGTACTTAAAAATCCACGTTGTGTTTCTTGCACATTTTCAAGTGATAATCTTGTAGGAAGCCATGGAAGACTACATGTATAAAAATGCCAACGTGTTGCATCTGCACCTACAGTATCTAGTAACAAGAATGGGTCTACTCCATTACCTTTAGATTTAGACATCTTTTGTCCTTTTCCATCTAAAACTAATCCTAAAACTATACAATTTTCAAATGGTGTTCTTCCAAATAAAGCAGTTCCAATAGCTGTTAATGTATAAAACCATCCTCTAGTTTGATCTACTGCTTCTGAAATAAATCCTGCAGGAAAATTATTTTCAAACATTTCTTTATTTTCAAATGGGTAATGCCATTGTGCAAAAGGCATTGAACCTGAATCAAACCAACAGTCTATTACTTCTTTTGCTCTTATCAT
>CALXHD010000062.1 GCA_944388015.1 uncultured Clostridia bacterium
ATAATTCGCTTTTTTTCTTGCATTTTTTAACATTTTATTAAATCTCTCATAATGTTCATCACCCAATAAATTTTTCAATATATTCTACTAAAAATAATGGAACATTAATAATTTTTCCATCTTTTTTTAAATTGTTCATTGAAAATCTTATAGATAAATCATTATTAAATTTTTCGTTATATCTAGTTAAACTAATATTATTTGTTGAATTTCCTGCTTTTACCTCAATCGGTATTATTCTATTTTCATATTGAATCAAAAAATCTATTTCATGTCTGTCAAATGTAAAATAATTAGGTACTTCATCAAATATTGTACATAACATATTGAATATATAATTTTCTGTTAAAGCTCCTTTAAATTCCTCAAATAATCTGTGTCCTTCTACTACAATTCTACTATTTAAATTTGTCATTTTTCTAAGTAATCCTACATCATTCATGTAGATTTTAAATGAACTTAAATCGTTATATGCAACAAGTGGCATATCAGGTTTTGTTACATTATATATTTTATAAATTAAATTCGCATCATTTAACCAATTTAGTGCATTTTCGTATTCTCTTGCTCTTGCTCCTTCTTTTATTGTTTGATATAAAAATTTTTTATTTTCTTTTGCTAATTGTGATGGTATACTACTCCATATTAAAGATATTTTATTTGCTTCGCTATTTTGTGTATGTTTTGAAAAATCACTTTCATATGCTCTTAATATATTTTCTTGCACATTATTTACAAGTTCCATATTTTTTTCATTTACCCAAACATTCACCGCTTCTGGCATTCCTCCTATTATAAAATATGCTTTTAATTTTTCTTCTAATTGATTAAAAAATATATCTGGAATATTTTCGATTTCTTTTATTGATTTAATATATTCTACTAAATTTTCACAATCATTTGCTATCAAAAACTCACTAAATGTCATTGGATACATATTTAAAAACTCTACTTTTCCTACTGGAAATGATGTATGTGATAACCTAATTCCTAGTAAACTGCCAGCACAAACTATATGATATTCATTTGCCTCTTCTTGAAAATATTTTAGACTATTTAATGCATTTGGGCATTCTTGAATTTCATCAAAAATTATTAATGTCCTTCCTGGCAATATTGCTTTTCCATATATAAATGCTAACTGCTCTAATATTCTTTTTGGATTTTTAGTATTATTAAATAGATTATATAAATCTTCATCATGATCAAAATTAAAGTATGCCACTCCTTCATAATTTTCTTCTCCAAATTGTTTTAATATATATGTTTTTCCAATTTGCCTTTCTCCTTTTACAATTAATGGTTTTCTATATTTACTTTCTTTCCATTTAATTAATTCATTTAATATAAATCTTTTCAAAATAATCATCTCCTATGACTAATATATATCAATTGTATATTAATTATACTACTTTTGTCACATTTTTTCAATCATTTCGCTTATTTTTATCACACTTTTGTTAGTATATATCTATATTTTATCACATTTTTACAATTAACATTTCTCTTTTTTTCACATTTTAGCAAATTTATAATTGATTTTGATACTATTCTTGTCCATTATTATCAATAGAGTTTATTAGTTTTTCCTTATCTATTTCTTGAGTTAAATTTTTTCTTAAATCTTCTACTACAAATTTATTTAAAACACACTCTCTTATTGCTCTTCTTATACAATAATCTTTTCCATATCTATTATACATACTACAAATTGCAACCATATCATCTTTTAATCCACTTTGTTTCTGAAATGTATATTTGTTATGGCATATTGGACAATACAATAGCCCTGCCAATAGATGTTCTGTGTTTTCTTTTTTATGTATACTATGTGATTTTCTTTTTAAAATATCTTGTACATACATATCATTTGCAACTGCTAAAAAATGTATATGTGGAAAAAATAAAAAAGGCCTTCTGTCAAAACAACTTTTTAAAAAATAGGAAGATCTTTTGATTTAATTATACCCTTATTTCTTGTTTAATTTATGTAATTTTATTACTATATAATTTAAAAGAGAGAACTTAACAAGTCCTCCCTTTATATTATTAGATGGTATTATCAGATAAGTTCAATCAATGCTAAACTAGTACGCCCCACCACATAATAGCTGTCAATAGTATCAACAGTAGACAATGAATATACATTACCAGGAATAGAATACATTCCTCCAATACTTAAATAACCAGCACTTAATCCTTCGCTAATCACTATTTTACGAGTATTTCCTGCAAATCCATATAATCCACCAAACTTTCTTTCACCAGTTCTTTCATAATTATCTTTGGCATTTTCTGAATCCTTAAAATGTCCTATTTCTTCTGAGTGCATTGCCAACTGCTCCAAACTAGCAAAACCATCTTTCAGCCATCTTAATAGTAGTAAAAAATATGTGTTTTTAGAAGCAAATTGACTTTCATTCTCTGGAGAGTATTCGCTTATCTTTTCTTTCCATTCATAGATATCAAGTCCTGTTAATGGAATTTTTCCCTTAACAAACTGCAATCTATTTTTGCCATCAAGTGACGGTTCGAAAACAGGTATCCAACGATATCCTTCTCTTGGTTTATTTGCTATAGCAATCAAAACATTTTCTTTAAATTCCTTCAGTTTACTACTAAGGAATTTTCTTTCTTTACCTGTTTTGAAATCATATAACAAATCTTCTTCTTTTAAATCCCCCATATATACTTGCATCAGTTCATCTCTTCCATTTTTAATCCTGCAATACCAATATGGAACATCTTCTTTTTGATATACCTTTTTTGCACCTATAAGTGGTCTCGGTTTAGGTATTTGAGTCCTTGTCATTATGATTTCTTTTCTTGTTTTAGACATATTGTCTTCTGAATATACAATTCCAATACCATCTTCTGTTATTTTTACCCGCCGATATTGAGCGTTTTCGGGTAATTTAACATACAAAGCTTTTTCTTCCATAATGATTCCTCCTATTGATTTGTTTTGTAAAAAAGTTCTACTTCAAGTTTAATAACTTTACATAGTTATTATAGCATATAACTACTTACTATTCAGTACTTTACATTTTTTAGTCTTGCTTTATTTTGTTCAGTGTTCATATCTTAATGATCTCAAGTATCTCCCTGAATCACTTTCTTCTAAATTTCATTTAATATTAAAATAATGTAATTATATACTTTTTTCAATGAGCTTATTGAGCATCTTTCTTTTGGACTATGTGCATCATATATATTGGGTGCTATTGCAATAAAATCTAATTTTGGTATTTTATTTGCAAAAAAACCTGCCTCTAAACATATATGCATATCTATTACCTTAGGATTCATTACAAAATATTTTCTATATATTGCTTTGCAAGTATCTACAAATATTGACCTTTCTTTATGCTCATATCCTGATAATTCACTCTTTCTTTCTTGTATTTTATATTTACTAACTATATCACCTAGCTCTTTTTCTAATTTCTTCACCATCTCGTTTCTATTGCTTCTTATTGAAAAAGATATCTTTACCTTATCACTAAAACTTTCTATCTTTCCTATATTTAATGAAACTAATGGATTTTCATATTTGTCTTTGCAATATACACCATCTTTTATATCTTTTATTATGTTTATAACTTTGCTGGTTATGCTAGCATCGTAACTATAATTATCTATTTGTTCAATTTTTCTTACATTAACCCTAATATCTTCATTATCATTTATGCTTTTTTTCTTTAATAGCCTATTATAATTTACTATTTCTTGGTTTATTTTAACAAAATCAGCATTTTTAATATATATTTCACTATAACATTCTCTTGGTATTACATTTACCTTTCTTCCACCATAAATATTTTTCAAATAAAGATTATATTTTTTAGATAGGTCATCTAGTAAATTTCCCATTTCTTTTATAGGATTTCCTCTATTCTTAGATATATCTTTTCCTGAATGTCCGCCTCTAAATCCACTTATTTCAACTTTTATTAATACATAATCTTTACTATTTTTTTGTCTATTACATTCTATTTCATATTCGAATATTTTTGCTCCAGCACATCCAATCCATAATTCTTTTTCGTTCATATTGTCTAAGCATATCATCTTTTTGCTTTCCAACATACTGACATCTATCTGTTTTGCACCTTCCATAGTTGTCTCTTCTTCTACTGTAAATATAGCCTCTATTTTAGGGTGATTTATTTTATTTGAATTTAATATAGCTAATATTATTGCTATTCCTATTCCATTATCTGCCCCTAATGTAGTATTTTTAGCTTTTATATAATCTCCCTCAGTATAAACCTCTAAACCTTCTTTTTCAAAATCGTGATTACTATTTTCTTCTTTTTCACATACCATATCTAAATGGCACTGTAGCATTATACTTTCTTCGCTATTATTCCATTTTGTTGGGTCTTTAAATATTATTATATTATTGTGGATATCTCTTATACATTTCAAGTTTCTTTCTTTTGCAAAATTTTCTACATAGTCTGCTATTTTTTCTTCTTTTCCAGACATTCTTGGTATTTTACTTATTTCATAAAAATATTTTAATACTTCATTTATATCAAGTTCTTTCATGGTTATAATCGCCCTCATTCTTCTTTTAAATAATCATACACATAACTTGAAGATTCATACTATAAATGCGTTTCAAAATCATTTAATTTCTCAAATTTCTTTGAGTTATACACAATATCCATAGTTTCTTCCATTGTTATGTTATTAAGTAGCATCTACTTTTTCCTCATTACTTGAAAATGATTGAAAATCGCACCCATCAGTATATCTCAATGCTTTTATTATCTTTTTTAATGACAATATTTTTTATTTTTCATATACATATCTCCTAAAAATTCTTTCAATATTTTTTTATTTCATCAATTGTATATATTTTTCACTCATAGTATCATCACTCCTTACAGTATGCTATTAATATAGCATACTGTATAATATTTACCAATTCCTATTTATTATCTTTAATATTGTAACCATATCCTACTTCTTTATATTTTTTCTTATTTTATCATATTTTTTAATAATTTCATATACCTTTTAATCTTTCTATAAAATAAAACAATGATATTTTAAATTCATATAAATCTTAACAATATCATTGTTTTAAATATTAAAAAAATCCTAAAATAACTTGTTTTCATTTTCTATCATAAAAGTAATTGTTACCAGGCACAATTTATTGTTAAAGCTACTTTTTTTTCATCAGTCGCTACTCTATATACAGGCAATAATTTAGTAGTACCGCTACTTGTCGTAATTGATTCTTGGTTATATGATAGCATTATATTTGCAACACAGAACAACATAACAACTGTTAAAATTGAAATCCCATATGTATAAATTTTATCTTTGTTAAAAACTAAAAACATTAAATTCATCTCCTTAAATACGAATTATTATATTATATGTTTTTAACATTAAAAAAATTCACTATGTAATTCTAGTGAATTTTTGACAAAATTTTTAATATTTCATTAAATAATATCAAATAACCCTTTCATTGATTTGATAACCTAACTCTATTACTTTATTCTTCTATTTTCCATTTGCATCTTGCTTATACTATATATTTTCAATCATAAAATATGTATTTACATTTCATTTTACCATTTTTCCCCTAAAATTTGTGTTCTTATCTCTTTTAACTGATTAATTTCCTTATCAAAATTAACAGCATCCCAACTGTTAAAAATATAATCAGGATAATTATTATTTTTAGCTAATTCAACCTCCTCTATTGTAACATATTTAACCTTATCAACTTCTTCTTCCTGCAAAATATAGTCTTCTATTTTATAATCCATATAGATAATATAACTATATTTAAATAGTTTTTTTTCATTATCTTTTAATATCATACCTTCAGATAATACATGATCTTTTTGTATTTCTACTCCTAATTCTTCTTTTATCTCTCTGATTATAGCCTCTTTTGGACTTTCCCCACTATCTACTTGTCCTCCTGTTTTAGCCCATTTACCAGGGCTTCTAAATTTTTTTCTGACCTCTTTTGTATAAGCAATTCTCCTTTTTCATTTATTATCCAGCATGAAACAACTCTTCGCCATAATCCTTCTTTATATGCTACCATCCTATCTTCAACCTGTCCAGTTATTTGATTATTTTCATCTACAATATCTATTAATTCCATTTAGTATCTCCCCCTTTATATTTGTTTTAACACATCAATAATTTGTTTTTTACTAATATCTCCTTTTCTTAAAATATATGGTTTTTTATTCACTATTTTAACTATAGTTGATGGTTTACCTATCTTACTATTTCCTTCATCTATATAATAATTCACACAATTACCAAAATCTTTCATTATATCTTTAATACAAATCCCACTTTGCTTACCTGAAATATTAGCACTTGGTGTAGCTATTGGATATCCTACATACTGTATCAGTTTGAGAGCTATATCATTTTCAGGCATACGAATTCCTACTGTATCTAAATCTGCTGTGACAACATTTGGAACAATATCTTTCTTCTGTAATATTATTGTTAGTGGTCCAGGCATAAATGCTTGTATCAATGCATATTCTTCTTGTGTTATATTTTTTGCAACACTTTCTATCATTTGTACACTATCTACTAACAAACTTATAGGGTTGTCCATCGGTCTTTTTTTGACTTTATAAAGTTTTTTTACAGCCTTATCGTCTAATCCATTAACACCAATCCCATATACTGTTTCTGTTGGAAATACAACTATCCCTCCATTTTTTATTATTTGTGCAGGTTGTATTAATTTTTCATAATCTTTATTATTTCTTAAATCTATATAATTTTCCATATTCTAGTACATTCCTTTCAAAAAGAACAAATCGAAAAAGCCTTATGATTTTGCAATAATTTAACCTTTCTCTTTAGCTTTCCGTTAATTTGCGTACAATGTGTTTTCTCTATTAGGAAAGTCTGCATAACTTTTCTAATAGAAAACAATACATTCAAAATTGTAATTATTTTTTTCATTTTTCTTTTTTAGCAATACTATTATATTTTAAATTAATAGATTTTTCAATAGCCTTATTGTAATTACTAATCAACTTGCTACAGTCCACAGCTATTTGTTTTTGTACTACTATAAATAATTTTGTAATGCTATATAAGAAATTAAACCAGTCATGATGTTTAAAACGCACAAAATTATTTAAATTTAATATTTCTAGCTTAGTAACTATTTTTATAGCTGTGAATTGTAGCTATATTATAAAATTATATTGTAAATATAACTGGTAAATTATCTATTAAAATAATTTACAATCCCATTATATATTCCCCAAGCTAATCTATCTTGATAACTATCATCTAATAATTGCTTTTCCTCTTCTTCATTAGATAAAAATCCACATTCTACTATTGAAAGTGGAATTTCAACATGTTTTACTATATATACATTTTCTAATTTCATTGCTACTCTTTTATTTTCTTTTTGAATTGCATCATTTAGGCTTGATTGTAACGTTTTTGCTAAAATTTGACTCTGCTCGCTTTGGCTTTGATAAAAACATTGCCAACCATAATATTGATTTTGTGGTATTTTATTTAAATGTATAGATACAAAAATATCTGCTGATGAATTATTACCTATTTTTACTCTATTTTTTATATCAGAGACCTTTTTTTCCCTTAAAGTTTTTGCATCTAGGCTATATATTCCATTTTCGTCAGATCTTGTAAGTATTACTGTACAACCACTTTGTTCTAATAATTGTTGTACTTTTAAAGTTATTTTTAAATTAATTTGTGCTTCTGTTGTTCCTGAACTACTTTCTGCACCTTCATCTGATGGGCGCTTTTTACTGCATTTTAATATTTAATCAAAAATCTAAATTTATTTTAGATTGTTTTTCTTTAAAAATTAAATTCTATCTCAACTTTCTTATCTTCATATACTTCAATTCTATTTATTATTTGCTTTAATGTTTCATTTGTGAATTCTTTACCTTGTTTAAAATCCATAATAATTTTCTTTAAGTTTTCTTCTGATATTTTGCTTTTATTCTTTTCTTGTAATTGTTCTAAAGATTTTTTAGTTTCTTTTAACTTACTTTTAAGTTCATAATATTGCAATTTAAAATCTTCTATTGGTATTTTTCCATCTACTCTTTTGCTATATAACTTTTTCATTTCATTATCTATTTTCATTTCATTGTTTTTGAGTAATTTCATTTGTTTATAAATTATATCATTTTTTCTATATCCATCAATAATTTTATTTGTGGCTATGTCAATATTTATTGTATTTAATTTTTGTTTTATAAAATTTAATACTATTTCATTTAATGTACTTTCCATGATTGTATGCCCTTTATCACATATACTAGGGAATTTATAAATCGTTCTACATTTAAAATACCAACATTTTTGTGGATTATCTAATACTTTATTTCTTATTTTAGTTCTCGTTCTATATTTGTATTGCATTCTGGCTTTACAATGTCCGCAATATACTAATCCCTTTAATAAATACTCATATTTGTTTTTAGGTTTATAAAACTTTTCTTCTAGTATTTTTTGTACTTTGTCAAATTGTTCTTGTGAAATTATCGCTTCATGTGTATTCTCTTTAAAAATCCATTCTTCTTTTGGTGTTTTATATTTTTTCTTTGTTCTGTAATCTGTATATATTTTATTTATTATCATCTTGCCTGTATAAAATGGATCT
>CALXHD010000063.1 GCA_944388015.1 uncultured Clostridia bacterium
TAAAACTATAACTTAAATCGTTATTAATTTTTGGGCAATCCATTTCCTTTTCTTCAAACCATTCTTTATTGATTAACTACGCTATAACACTTATATCCCAAATTACTCTTCTTGTTTGAATTCCATGTATTCCATCATCATAAAATCTACTACATAAATAATTGCAAAGTTCATTTTTACTCTTTCAAATCTTGTTTCTTGCTTATTATATCTAGTATCCATTAATAATATTTAAATTTTAATATACAAATTCAAAAGAATAATCTTTATCTTGCAATTATTATTTCTTTATGATATATATAATTTGTAACATAAATGTATATACATCTAGTTAGAAAGGAGACTCACAATATGAATAAGACAAAAATCAACTTTAACAAGGAAACTCGGTCAGTAGAAGTTCATTTTGCTTCTTTATCACAGTCTTTAATTGCAAAAGAATTGATTGATCTTATCTCAATTGCATGCAATTATAATGCAAATTTTAGCTATTCTTGTGATAGACGGCTCTTTTCTGCACAGTGTACAAATTTAATTGTTGCAGAAGAAATATATAGAGCCTACAGAGAATATTTTCTTGAAAAATAATGAGTCACAAAACGACCGGCAGTGTACTGCCGGTCAAATCCTTTTATCTATTAGAAAAGTCAGTTCGTTATAAATGCCTTTTATTATTCTTCCCATTCTAATTCCCAATCAGAAATATATACTGTGTCTCCGTCACAAATTCCTAGTTCTTTTAATTTATCATCTATTCCCATATTTTTTAAACATTTGTGGAAATAATACATAGACTCATTATCTTCAATATTAATTCTTCCCATCAATCTATCAACAGCTCTACCTGTAACATAAAATACATTTCCTTGTCTTTTTGCTTCCCATTCTTTATCCTTATCAGGTAAAGTATATACCATTTTTTCTTCAGCTTCTATTAACTCTTCTTTTGGCAACATTTTTAATAATTGTGATACATGGTCTATAAGTTCTTGTACTCCCTCTCCTGTAACAGATGATATCTTATAAAACTCTAAATTCTCTTTTTTAGCAAGTTCTTCTAACTCTTTGTATTTTGTATCATCTTGCATACTATCAATTTTTGTTGCTACAATTATTTGTTTTCTTGTTGATAGTTTTTCACTATATTTTTTTAATTCATCATTTATTGTTTTATAATCTTGCACAGGATTTCTTCCTTCTTGCCCTGATACATCTATAAAATGTAGTAATAATCTTGTCCTTTCAACATGTCTTAAAAATTGAATTCCTAAACCTACTCCTTCACTCGCACCTTCTATTATACCTGGTATATCTGCAATTACAAATCCATCACCATCTTTTGTTTTTACAACCCCTAGATTTGGTTCAAGTGTTGTAAAATGATAGTTTGCAATTTTAGGTCTTGCATCTGTAACTTTTGATAAAAATGTTGATTTTCCTACATTTGGAAATCCCAATAATCCAACATCAGCAAGTAGTTTTAGTTCTAATATAACTTCTTTTTCTTCTCCCTTATCTCCATCTTCTGAAAATCTAGGAGCTTGTCTTGTTGATGTTTTAAAATGTGAATTTCCTCTTCCTCCTCTTCCTCCTTTTAACACAAGCTCTATTTGGTTTGGTTTTGATAAATCAGCTATTACTTTATTAGTTTGTGCATCTCTAATAATCGTTCCAATTGGTACTTTTATATATAAGTCTTCACCATATTTCCCATTACAATTGCTTCCGCTTCCATTTTCTCCATTTTTCGCTTTAAATTTTTTATTATATCTAAAATCTATCAATGTATTTTTATCCTTATCAACTTGGAAATAAATATCTCCACCTTTTCCGCCATCTCCTCCATCTGGTCCTCCTGCTGCAACATACTTTTCTCGACGGAATGTGGCTGCTCCATTTCCTCCATCTCCTGATTTTATAATAATTTTTGTATAATCTGTAAACATAATTTTCTCCTTTAAATAGAAATTTATTATTCTTCAAAATAATCTAATTTCATAGCTTTTTTAACTTTTTTCATAGTCTCCTTAGCTGTTTTTCTTGCTTTTTCAGTTCCTTCCATCAATATTTTATCTACTTCTTCTGGATGTTGTTCATAATATGATCTTTTTTCTTTTATTGGCTTTAAATATTCTATAATATTTTTAGCTAATTGTTTTTTACAAGCTACACATCCTCTTTTTCCCGCTTTACATTCTTCGCAAATAGACTTTACATCTTCAGAATTTGTAAATAATTTATGATAATATGATACCATACATATATCAGGATTTCCCAAATCATCTTTTTTTATTCTATTTGGATCTGTTACTGCACTCATTACTTTTTTCGTAATTTCTTCTTCACTATCTGATAAATAAATTGCATTTCCGAAGAGATTTTCCCATTTTATCATTTCCATCTAATCCCTTTATTCTTTTTCCTTCTGATAAAACAATTTTAGGCTCAACTAAAACCTCTCCATATATACTATTAAACTTTCTTACAATTTCCCTACATTGTTCAATTAGTGGTTCTTGATCCTCTCCAGCCGGTACTAGCTCTCCTTCAAATGTGGTTATATCTGCTGCTTGGCTTACTGGATATCCTAAAAATCCATATGTTACACTTTCTCCAAATAGTTCTTTCTTTTGTGCAATTTCTGTTTTAACTGTTGGGTTTCTTTGTAATCTTGCTATTGTTACTAGATTTGAATAATATACTGTCAATTCTGCCGTTTCAGGTATCATAGATTGTATATATATTGTCGTTTTATTTGGATCTATTCCACAAGCTAAATAATCCATTGCAAGCTCTCTAACATTTCTTCTTACTTTTTCTGGATTATTAAAATTATCTGTTAATGCTTGAACATCTGCAATTAATATATACATATCATACTCTCCACTATCTTGCATTTCTACTCTTTTTTTCAAAGATCCAAAGTAGTGTCCTATATGCAATTTTCCAGTTGGTCTATCTCCTGTAAGTATTCTTTTCATTATTTTTCTCCTCTCTTTATAAATATATTTTACCCTGTAATTCATATTGTTTTTTATCTTGATAAAGTTCCTCTGTACTCTTCATTAATTTCTTCTTCCATATCTTCTATAATTTCCTGATTTTCTTTATTTGGATTTTCTTCACATTCTTGCTCAAATTTTTTGACTGTCTTTTCTAATCTATCTGAACCTCTATATCCTAATTTTGATGCTAACTCTTCCCATGTTAAATCTGTATTTGGTATCTTATCTTCTAAAGTAATTTCATCTTTAGTTTCATTATGCTCATGTGGATTATTATCTAAGTCATTATCTATCCCTTCTACTTCCACCTCTTGCTCTGCAAATTTTTCATGTACTTGAAATCTATTTTCCGTATCTTGTGCCTCTCTAGTTCCTTCATGTTGATCATTTAGCCACTGTCTTACACCACTATCTTGTGGCATTGTTCTATTTGTTTCTAATTCAGTATCTATATATTTATTTTCCTCTGGTGAATACATGCTGTATTTTATTTCTTTTCCTGAGTTTTCATCATATCCTGTACGTATATATTCATTTCCATTACCATGTACAATTTTATAACTTGACGTAACCGCTTCTCTTGTTGCTGTTCCATCATTATTAATGGTTACAGAATCATTTCCAATTGGATTTGTACCTTCTCTTGAGTCAGGTTCTAAAATATTTTCTCCTAATATCACTGGAGATCCATTTCTTCTAGTTACAACAAAAACATCTTGTTCAGAAGTAGGATTTTCTAGATATTTATTTGCACTTGTAGCAGTTACTCTAACAAGTTTTTCCGCATCATCTATTCCTTCTTCCTTTAATCCTAATTTATTCTCAAGAGTTTCACCTTTTATACTCTGTCCTAAATTTGTTTCTTCTTTAAGATTTAATTTTTGAAACTCAGTTTCTGTTATTGTTTCCATTTTGCCATCTTTTTGCTGTATATCTAGCTCTTGATTCATATCTATTTCATCTAATTCTTTTATATCTTCAGGTCTTACTCCAAGAGTTTTTGCTAATTCTTCTATTTGTTCTTTTTCCATTTTATTCAAATCTAATATTGGACTTTCTATATCTAACTCATTTATTTGTGATTCTATATCTGATTTCTCCTCAATAAAATCTTGTGTAACAAATGCTTTTCTATAATTATCATCTTCTCTATTTATAGCTATTGTTTGTAATTCTTCTGTTACATATTTTATTAATCTAACAGTTTCTGCTGAATTTTCCGTTTCTTGGCTAAACTGTTCTATTATTGCATATATATCTTTAAATTCACCCTCTAATTCTATTTTTCCAACATATTTTACATCTAAAACTTTATCTGTCTTGCTCAATCTTTTATAATCTATTTTTCCATCTTGCATTTTTTTCATAAGCAAATTAATTGTTTCCTGAGTTCTTAAATATCTCATTTTATCTAACTTTTCTTGATTATTCATATACCACCACATTCCTTTCCATGGCACAAATTTGGTTAAACTTATTTCATATTATTTTCCCAACAAGGTCATATTCTCCACTTATATCTTCAATTTCACAAGTTATTATTTGGTCTAATAGATTTTTATTTCCTATATTTTTTATATATATTATTCCATCTATATCTGGTGCATCTTGGATTGTTCTTCCTATATAATATTTTCGGTCAAATGACATATCTTCTATTAAGACATCACATTTTGTACCAATTCTTTTTTTCATAATTTGTTTTGATATTTCATTTTGTATTTTCATTATCTTATTATATCTTGATTTTTTAGTATTTCCATGTATCTGATTTGGTAATTTTTCTGCGGGTGTTCCATCTTCTTTTGAATACATAAATGCTCCTAATCTATCAAAATTAGCCTTTTTTATAAAATCTTGTAATTCTATAAAATCATCTTTTGTTTCTCCTGGAAATCCTACAATTAAACTTGTTCTTAAAACCACATTCGGTATTTTTTCTCTAATATTTTTTATTAAATTTTCTATTTGCTGTTTACTTGTTTTTCTATTCATAGTTTTTAATATTTTATTTGAAATATGTTGAATTGGTATATCAAAATATTTAGTAATCTTGTTATTTGTAGCTACTAAGTCTATCAATTCTTGTGTTATGCCTTCAGGATAAGAATATAAAAATCTAATCCATTTAATATCTTCTATTTTTGAAAGCTCTTCTAATAATTCTGCAAGTTTAGATTTTCCATATATGTCTACCCCATATTTTGTTGTATCTTGTGCTATTACTATCAATTCTTTTATACCTTTTTTTGCAAGCATTTTAGCTTCTTCTATTATGTCTTCCATCTTCCTACTTACAAATGGTCCTCTAATATATGGAATTGCACAATATGTACATTTATTACTACATCCTTCACCAATTTTTATATATGCATAATTTTTACCAGTTGTTATTTCTCTATTTAAAAATTCGGTTTGTTTAAGCATTGGCATTTGCTTTATTTCAGAAATTTTTTTACTTGTTTTCTTATTCTCGCTTTTCTTATTAAGTTTAATATAATTTTCTATTATATTCCATAATTTATCATATTCTTGTATTGGTATAAACAAATCAACTTCAGGTAAACTCTTTTCTAATTCTTTGCAATATCTCTGAACTAAACACCCCATTACAATCAAATATTTACAATTTTTCTTTTTATATTCTGCCATTTCGAGTATAGTATTTATAGCTTCTTCTTTGGCTTCTTCTATAAATCCACATGTATTTATTACAATAATATCTGCCTTGCTAGGATTATTTACTATTGTATAATTATGGTCTTTAAATAATCCAATTGTAACTTCTGTATCTATTAAATTTTTACTACATCCTAATGATACAAATCCTACATTCATTTTCTCAATTCCTTTCTTGCCTTTACTAGAGTGATGCAATGTGTTTTATATATCTTTATGACTACAAATATGTTTTCTTGTCATTTCCATTAAATCTAATTTTGTAAAACCTTCAACCTGAGTTTTACTTCTATCTAATTTTAATCTTTCTTCTAGTAATTTTTGTATCTTATCTTTATTTTCTTGTTTCTTCATGTCAATATAATCTATAATAATTATTCCACCTATATCACGTAATCTTATCTGCCTTGCAATTTCTATTGTTGCTTCCTCATTTACTTTATATAGTGTCTGTTCTAAACTTTTTGTACCTGTAAATTTACCTGTATTTACATCTATTGCTGTTAATGCCTCTGTTTTATCTATTGTTATAAAACCTCCACATTTAAGCCATATTTTTCTATTTTGAATTTTTTCTATTTGCTTTTCTAATTCATAATTTTCAAATACTGTTTCTTCATATTCTATTTTAGTATTTGAGAGTTCTTTTGTCTCATCTTTTATTTTTTTCATTACTTCATATTCTTTTTTATTATCAGTTACAATTCTTACAATTCCCTTATCTATTAAGTCTAAGATCATTTTTTCAGCAATTGTCTCTGATTTATATATAAGTTTGTCATCAGTTTTGTTAAACTTTTCTTGAATTTTTTGCCACTTTTTTTCTAATTTTTTTAGTTCTTCTATTATTTCATCTTCTTTTTTCATTGCAGAAGTTCTAATTACTGCTCCATTTTGTTTACTAATATTTTGTTTAACCAAATTTATCAATCTTTCTTGCTCTTCTTTATTTTCTATTTTTTGAGATACTGTTATAATATTCGTATTTGGCATTAAAACTATATACTTACCCGGTAAATTTATGTGAGTAGACACTCTTGCACCCTTTTTTTCATTACTATCTTTTTTTACCTGTACTAAAATATCTTGATTTTGTTTTACTAATTTTCTAATCTCTGTTTCCTGTATTTCTACATTTGTTTTATTTTTTTCATCAACTTTAGGTAAAATATCTTTAATATGTATAAAACCACTTCTTTCTGCACCTATATCTACAAAAGCAGATTGCATACCTGGTATTATATCTTTTATTTTACCTTTATATATATTTCCTTCTTTTCTATTTTCATTTTCATCTTCTTCATAATATTCCACTAAATTACCGTTTTCTATTAAAGCTATTCTTTCTTTATTTTGTTTTTTGCTAATTAATATTTCTAGCATCCTATTGCCTCCTTTTTCCTCATTTGGAATAGTTCTATTTTATACAAATTCCCCCATTCAGAACTATCTCAAATGAACCATAAAACAATAAAATTAATTATATTTATTCATTGCACTATCTACACCATTTTTTATAATCTCTTGTATAGCTAATACTGCCAAATCAGTTCCCTTTTTTAATATTTCTTGCTCTTCTTTTGGCACTTTTCCAATTACATAATTTATTTTATCTGTTTCGTATTTTGGTCTTCCTATTCCTACTCTTATTCTAATAAAGTCTGTTGTTTGTAAGTTTTCTATTACTGATTTCATTCCATTATGTGAGCCTGGTCCACCTTTTTTTCTTATTTTTATTACACCTTTTTCTATATCCATCTCATCCTACATTACTATTAAATCCTGTGTGTCTAAATTATAATAATCCATTGCTTCTATTAGTGAGTCTCCACTTAGGTTCATATATGTTTGTGGTTTTAATAGTAATACTTTTTCATTTTCTATTATTCCTGTTCCTACTAATCCTTTAAATTTCTTTTTTGTTACTTCTATATTATGTTTTTTAGCTAATGTATTTATTGTGTCAAATCCCATATTATGCCTCGTATTACTATATTCTTCTTCCGGATTTCCTAATCCTATAATTAGATACATTGTTTTTCTCCTTATTTTTGTTTATACCTGTTTATTTTACATTGTTTTTGGCTTTTTTTCAAGGGTTTTATGGAAATTATTTAAACAAATCGTTATAGTTCACTTGGATAATATTAGTTACTTAAAAGAATTATATATTATATTGAATAAATTTGGAGTCTGATTGGAGTTTATTTAGAATTTCTTAAAGAATTTTACGGAAAGTGTTCAATATGAAATATTGGAAGGGAGCCGTAAAATTCTTGTTAGAAATTCTTAATAAACGTATTGAAACCGGAAAATTTATGAAATATAATATATAATTCTTTTTAATATAATTTAGAATTACAAGTAAACTACCATGAAAGTTAAATAACATTCTTTCATATAATAGAACAAATCGGAAAGCCTTAAAATTTGCAATAATTTAACTTTTCTCTTTGGCTTTCCGTTAATTTGTTCTGCGCCA
>CALXHD010000064.1 GCA_944388015.1 uncultured Clostridia bacterium
GTTTATGTCTTTGTCAGGATCTTCTGATTCTAAAAATAATAATTGTGCTATTACTAGGCTTGATGTTGTTGGATTTACATCTTCTCCTAAAAATATTATTCTATCTTTTAATAATCTTGAAAATATATCATATGATCTTTCACCTTTACTTGTTTGTTCTATTACATATGGTACTAAACTATTTTTCTCTAACATAAATTTTACCTCCTATAATTTATTTTAGGGGAAAAGCTTTTTTATCTATTATGAAAGTCATACTGACTTTTCTAATAGATAAAATATTCCTCTTTTCCCCCAGTTTTTACATGACATGAATTATGTCACTATTTCATTTTTGCATTTTTAACTAAGAAGTCTAATGCTTTTTCAGATTTTATTCCTTCTTCTATGTATTTTCTAACATTTTCATTTTGAATAAATTCTTCATCATTTTCTTTTCCGTAATTCTTAGCCATTTCTTTAATCTTTTCATCTATTTCTTCTATATTTGCTTCTATTTTTTCTGCTTTTATAACTGCATCTATCATTAGTCTTGTTTTGACAGCCTCTAGAGCTTGAGGTTCATATTCTTTTTTCATTTCATCTTCTGTCTTATTTAGCATTTGAAGATATTGTTCTAATTTTAGTCCTTGATATGATAATCTTGTTTCTATATCTTTTATCATGTTTTCAACTTCTGTTTCTATCATTCCTGATGGAACTTCTACTTCTATATTTTCTGTTACTGCTTTTACTACTGCTTCTTCAGTTTCATATTTTTGTCTTTGTTTTGCATCTTCTTCTAGTTTTTCTTTTATGCTCTTTTTTAATTCTTCTAATGTATCAAATTCACTAACATCTTTTGCAAATTCGTCATCTAGTTTTGGTAATTCTTTTTTCTTTATTTCATGTAATTTTACTTTAAATGTAGCTTCTTTTCCTGCTAGATCTTTAGAAAAATATTCTTCTGGGAATGTTACATTTACATCTTTTTCTTCATCAATTTTCATTCCTATAATTTGATCTTCAAATCCTGGTATAAATGTTTTGCTTCCAATTGTTAATTCATAATTTTCAGCTTTTCCACCTTCAAATGTTTTTCCATCTACAAAACCTTCAAAATCTATTACTGTTATATCTCCATCTTCTACTGGTCTATCATCAATTGAGATTAAACGTGAGTTATGTTCTTGCATATGTTCTAATTCGTGTTCAATATCTTTGTCTTCTACATTATACTCAATTTTTTTGATTTCTATACCTTTATATTTTCCTAGTTTTGCTTCTGGTTTTGTTTGGAATATTGCTGTATATATTAAGTCTTGTCCTTTTCCTATTTGTGTTACTTCAATATCTGGTCTACTTACAACATCAAGTTTATTTTCTTCTACTGCTTGTTCTAATGTTTCTTGTGCTATTTCATTAAATGTGTCTTCATAAAATATTTCTGTTCCATAATATCTTTCTACTATATTCATTGGTGCTTTTCCTTTTCTAAAACCTGGTATATTGAAATATTTTGCAGTTTTAAAATATATTTTCTTCATAGTTTCATCAAACTTTTTTGCTTCTACAGTTATTTCTAATTTTACTTCATTTGCGTTTTCTGTTTTTTCTACTTTACAATTCATTTTTTTCATCCTTTCAAGTTTTGTTTGATTTTAATTGCTTATAGCTTTTATATTATATCATAAAATTTATATTTTGCAATAGATTTTTGAAAAAACTACTTGCTTTTTTGTTTTTTTTGTGTTAAACTTATTTACAGTCGATTTTATTTTTTTAATAGGAGGTGCTAGAAATGGCAAAATGCGAAATTTGTAATAAAACACAAAGTAATGGAAATAAATTAAGTATTACACGTTCTCATATTAGTAAAAGAAGTTCTCGTACTTGGAAACCTAATTTGAGAACTGTAAGAGCTTTAGTTAATGGAGATGTAAAGAAAATACATGTATGTGCTAAATGTTTAAAAAATGGAAAAGTTAAAAGAGCCTAACAAATTTAATTTGCTAGGTTTTTTTTTGCAGAAAATATCTGTAATAATGTCAGGCATATTTTCTGTTTTGTATATTTAAGAATAAAATTTTGAAATGTCAATTTTGGCATTTTTCTAGTCTTTTATCCTAAAAATAAATTTTACAAATCCTCGTAAGAACTTAGGTACTTTTTTTACAACAATAGTCATATGTAATTCCCTCCTTTTCTTTAGCATGCTAACCACATTATTCCAATACATGCTAATGCTACACCTATTATAAATAGCCAACCTGTTAATGGGAGTAATAACACAAGTAGTATTCCTATTCCTATTCCTATTAAGCATACACCTATAGTCTTTTTTAAGAAATGTCCTATCAATGTTATTTTCCCCCTTTCTCTTTGTATATTTTATTCATTTTTCTTTTATTTGTTCCTATTTATGTAAAACTATTGACCAAAATCCTTGTTTGTTATAAAATATGGTTAATGTTTAACTTATGGAGGATTGATTATATATTATGAATAAACAAAATGCGAAAAAGATTATAGATATCTTAAAATCTACTTATCCTGATGCTACATGTAGTTTAGATTTTACTACACCATTTGAAATGGTTGTAGCTGTTATGCTTTCTGCTCAATGTACTGATGAACGTGTTAATAAAACAACACCTATTCTTTTTAAAAGATGTAAAACAATCAGTGATTATGTAGATATTGATATAAAAGAGTTAGAGGATATAATACATCCATGTGGATTTTTTAAAAATAAAGCTAGAAATATTAAATTGTGTGCTAAACAAATTTTAGATAATTTTAATGGTGTTGTGCCTAATAATATGGAAGATTTGCTTACTTTAGCTGGTGTTGGCAGAAAATCTGCAAATGTGATTTTACTTGAAGTTTATGGTATTGCAAATGGTATTGCTGTTGATACACATGCTAAAAGAATTTCTAATTTAATTGGTTTTTCTGATCAAAAAGAGCCTGAAAAAATTGAACAAGATTTAATAAAAGTTATTCCCAAGGAATATTTAAAATATGTAAATCATCTTTTTGTATGGCATGGTAGAAATACGTGTATTGCAAGAAAGCCAAATTGTGAAGACTGTACTGTTAAAAATTTTTGTAGATTTTATTTGAAATCTAAGGAGTAAATCGGAAAGCCTTAAAAATTACAATAACTTTAACTTTCTTCTATGGCTTTCCGTTAATTTGTTCTGCGCCAAATTTATGTAATAAATTTGTGTGCAACGTGTTTTATCTAAATACAAGTAGATTTTGAATATTTTTTTAATTTTTTTACATACTATTTATATATATTATATTTAGGAGGAATATTTTGTGCTAACTAATATAAATTGTACGGCAAATTGTATATATCAAAAAGATGGTAAATGCTCTTATCACTTTATCTCTATATCTAACTTTTCTAATAATTCAGAATGTGTTTATTTTATTCCTAAATAAGATATGTATAATTTTATGACTTTCCTAATATATAATGCTTATTATGTTTATAAATTAAATTTTAATCTAAAAAATAATATAAATATAATAAGCATTTTACTTTTATTTTTTTAGTTCCTTGATAATATTACTGTAATCTTTTGCAAGTAAAATGGCAGTTCCTGCAACCAAAATATTTGCACCTGCTTTTTTTACTTTGTCCATTGTTTTTAAATTTATACCTCCATCTACTTCTATGTCTATTTCTAAATTGTTTTCTTCAATATATTTTTTTAATTTTTCAATTTTCTGAATCATTGTACTTAGCATTGTCTGTCCACCTTTTCCTGGTTCAACAGTCATAATTAGTATCATATGTACATATGGCAAAAATTCATATATATTCTCAATTTCCGTCTCAGGTTTTACACTTATTCCTATTTTTGAATTATATTGCTTTATATATTCAATATTTTTCATAATTTCTTGATTATCTTTACATGCTTCATAGTGAAATGTCATTATATTTGGTTCTATACTTCCAAAGTCGTCAATTGCTTTTTTTACATCTTCTACCATAAAATGTACATCAAGTGGTAAATTAGATATTCTTTTTATATATTCAGAATATCTTAACATTTTATCATATGTGTTTTTTTCTACAAATTTTCCATCCATTACATCTATATGAAAATAATCTGTTTTAGCTTTTTCAAGTCCTAAAAATGTTTGTGCTTCTTCTCCATCTTTCACAGTTAATATTGATGTTGATACTTCTACCATTTTCTTCTCTCCTTTTCTTTTAATTCTTCATATATTTTGCAAAATCTATTATATCTATCTATTGATATTTTTCCGCTTTCTACAGCTCGTTTTATACCACAATTTTGTTCCTTAATGTGTGTACACCCTATAAATTCACATTCTCTTATATATTTTTTAAATTCAATAAAATACTCATCTAGATCCTTTGATTGTATTTCTGAAATATCTAGTGTTGAAAAGCCTGGTGTATCAGCTATATATGCATTTTTTTCTATTTCATAGATTTGTATTGTTGTTGTTGTATTTTTTCCTTTTTTGTTTTTTTGGCTTATCTCTCCTTCTAGTGTGATATTGTTATTAAATAACCTGTTTATGAGTGTAGATTTTCCAACTCCTGAGTTTCCAGCAAAAGCACTTATATTCCCTTTTAGTTCATTTTTTAATTTATCTATTCCAATATTTTCGTTTGCTTGTGTTTCTATAACTTTATACCCAATTTCTTCATAAATCTCTTTTATTTTTTTGAATTCTTTGTTTTTATCTAAATCTATTTTATTTAATATTATTAAACTTTTTACTTTTAGATATTCTGCAAATGCTAATTGTTTATCTAATAATAATAAATCAGGTTTTGGATTTTTGCTTGATTGTACAAAAACAATTTGTGTTATATTTGCAAGTTTAGGTCTTTTTATATATACATTTCTTGGCATAATTTCTTCTATTATTGCTATATCATTTTCTATTGATAATTTTACTCTATCGCCAACTACAGGTACTATGTCTTGATTTTTAAATTTTCCTCTTGGTATTGCATTATATTTTCCTTTTTCAGTTATTACTGTATATATATTTGATTCATTTTTTATAATTGTTCCTTTTAGATTGTTCATTTATCCTCCTATTAGATTTTTATGTTTTAGAAAATTTTCCGGCTTTTTTTATTTACTAATATTTTCTTAAAAAAATACCTTAAGTCATTAGCGGACTTAAGGTACTCTCTTTTTAAAAATTGATTTTATTTGTTGTATTAAAGTTTATTGTTTCTGTTCTAGTCCATTTTCCACCCTTACTGTCTGTTATAATTAATTTAACTTCTGCTGTTCCTTTGCCTTGTATAGTAGCTGTTTTACTTGTTGTATTTTTGTCTACATTAGAATCTGTATATACATCTACTCCATTTACTTGTACTTTTATATCTACTGTCTTAGCTTCATTATCTGTTTCTTGTGTTGATGTACTATTCTTATTAGTTGAATTTTCTTCTTTTTCTGATGAACTTGTTTCTTTATATCCTCCTGTTATTGATTTTACATTTATTGTTACTGTTGCTGATTTAGTTTCTTCTAGTTTATTTACAGTTATTGTTACTGTTGTTCCCTCATCTACTGTTGTTCCTGTATCTATACTTTGCTTTAATACAATTCCATTATCTTTTGATGTATTTTCTTCATATACTATTGTTGCTTTAAGTCCTAAATCTTCTAATTCAGATTTTGCTGTAGCTTCTTCTTTTCCAATGACACTTGTCATTGTTACTTGTTTTATTCCTGTTCCTGTGCTTATATGTATTTTTACAGTATCTCCGGCTGATACTTCTGTGTTTTCTTGTGTTTCTTGACTTATTACATATCCTTCTTCTACAGTTTTGCTTGTTTCTTCTATTATTTCCGCTTTAAGTTTTGCATCTTCAAGTGTTTTTATTGCATCTTCTTTCTTTTGACCTACAACTTTTGGTACAGTTGCTTTTTCTGTTCCTTTACTTATAACAACTTTTACTGTGCTTCCTTGTTTTACTGCATGATATTTTTCAGAATATGTTGGATCTTGGCTTATTACATATCCTTCTTGTACATCTTTGTTATATTCTTCTCTTTCTACTTCATATACTAATTTTGCTTCTTCTATAATTTTTTGTGCTTCTTCTCGTTGTTTTCCTACTACATTTGGCAAGTCAACTTCTTTTGGATTCGTAATACTTAATATTCCTATTGTTCCTCCAAATGCTATAAAAAATAGTAATATAATACCTATAAATATACTTAATTTTTTATGGTTTGTTATAAATTTTTTTAATTTATTTTGATTTTTATTATTTTCTTTTTTATCTATTATATTTCCATATGCATCTGTACTTATTTTTTGAGTTCTTGCTGTTCTATCATAAACTACATCTTCTACAAAGTCTCCTGATGGGTTTTTTAGTGCTTGTTTTAAATCTCTTAATAATTCCATACTTGTTTGATATCTTTCCACTGGGTCTTTTTTTAGAGCTTTCATTATAATTTTATTTATGGATTCAGGTATATTAGGATTTAGTTCTATTGGTTCTTGTGGTTCTTCTTGCATATGTTTTAATGCTACAGATACTGGTGTATCAGCATCAAATGGTACTCTACCTGTTAGCATTTCATACATTACTACACCTAATGAATATATATCTGATTTTGCATCTGTATAGCCACCTCTTGCGTGTTCAGGTGACAAATAATGTACAGAACCTATTGTTGTTCCAAATGCTGTTATTGTAGAATTTGATACTGCTTTTGCTATTCCAAAATCTGTTACTTTTGCGACTCCATCTTCAGTTATTATTATATTATGTGGTTTTATATCTCTATGGATTATATTGTTTTTATGTGCCATGTCTAATGCTGATGCTATTTGTATTGCGACATTTATAGACCATTTCCAAGGTAATGGTCCACCTTCTTCTACTATTATTTCTTTTAGTGTTTTACCTTGAATTAACTCCATTACTATATAATATATCCCATTATCAACCCCTACATCATATATAGATACAATATTTGGGTGTGTTAATCTTGCTGCAGATTGTGCTTCTGTTTCGAATCTCCTTATAAATTCTTGATCTGTTGTAAATTCATCTCTTAATACTTTTACAGCAACATTTCGGTTTAATGTTACATCTTTAGCTTTATATACGATTGCCATTCCGTCCATTTCCTACTTTTTTAAGTATTTCATAACGATTTCCTAATAATTTCCCTTCTAAAATCATTTTTAATCTCTCCTTAAATGTGTTTTATGGGCTTATATGTTTTTTATTATAACTAATGTTATATTATCATATCCGCCTCTTTCATTTGCCATATCTACAAGTTCTTTTGTAGCTAGTTCTATATTTTCTTTGGCATGGTTATATATTTCTTCTTGATTTACTAAATTTGTTAGTCCATCTGAACTCATGACAATTATATCATCTTTTAAAAAACCTTTTACCATGACATCTGGTTCTACAAAAGCATTACATCCTAATGCTTTCATTAACATATTTTTCTTTGGATGATGTTCTGCTTGTTCTTGTGTTATTTGTCCATCTTTTACTAGTTTTTGTACATAACTATGGTCTTGAGTTAGTTTTCTTATAAATGATTTTCGTATTCTATATATTCTACTATCCCCAATGTGACCAATATATGCCTTATTATTATATATTAAAACAATTTCTAATGTAGTACCCATTCCTTCTAGTTCTTTATTTTCTTTTGATTTTTCATATACTACCATATTTGCATATTCCATACTGCTTGCTAATAATTGTATTATACTGTCTTTATCTTTTTCTATTGTTTTAAAATTGTTTTCTATATAATTTTTTGCTGATTGAATTGCTAATTTACTTGCTATTTCTCCTCCATTATATCCTCCCATTCCATCTGCGAGCATATATAATTGTATCTCATCTAATGAATTTGATATGTAATAATAGTCTTGATTCATTTCTCTTATTTTGCCTACATCAGATTTAGCATATGCTTTTATCATTTTTTCACCTCGTTTGTTTTTTTGCTTTACTATGTTATATCATATTTTTTGTTTTTTGTATAGTTTTTTCTTGTTTTTTTTCATTATGTCAATAATTTTTGAATATTTCACTAAAAAATAGCTTTATTTTATTAGCGAATATTTCACCATATGTACAATCT
>CALXHD010000065.1 GCA_944388015.1 uncultured Clostridia bacterium
AAGATTGTACATATGGTGAAATATTCGCTAATAAAATAAAGCTATTTTTTAGTGAAATATTCAAAAATTATTGACACTTTTTATTAATTAATATCCTATATTCCTCTCAATTCTTTTGCTTTTTTTACAAGTCCTACAAATAATGGTGCCGGTTTATTTGGTCTTGATTTTAATTCTGGGTGAAATTGACTTGCTATAAAATAAGGGTGTTTATCTTGTGATAATTCCACAATTTCTACTAACTTACCATCAGGTGATGTTCCTGAACAAATTAATCCTGCTTCTTCCAATTTTTCTTTATAATCATTATTATACTCAAAGCGATGTCTATGTCTTTCATCTATTTGCTTTGACTGATACATTTTTTCTGCCAAACTATCCTGTTTTATGCTACATGGATAACTTCCTAACCTCATTGTGCCACCCTTTTTTCTAATTTCCTTTTGTTCTTCCATTATATGTATTACAGGATTTTTCGTTGTTTTACTAAACTCTGAAGAATTTGCGTCTTTTAGACCTAATATGTTTCTTGCATATTCTACAACAGACATCTGCATACCCAAGCAAATTCCCAAAAAAGGTATTTTATTTTCTCTTGCATATTTAATTGTTTGTATCATACCTTCTATTCCTCTTTCTCCAAAGCCTCCTGGCACTATTATTCCATCAATACCATCTAATTTTTTGCTAACAGTTTCTGTATTTATAGTTTCTGAATCTATTAGTTTTATATTTGTATTTACATCATTTTCAAATCCTGCATGTCTTATACTTTCCATTACAGATATATATGAATCTTCTAATTTAACATATTTTCCAACAATTGCTATATTTACTTCTTTTTTCTTATCTATATTTCTTATTTTTTTAATCATATTTTCCCATTTTTCATTATCAGGAATATAATTATCTAATCTTAAATGATTACATACTTCTCTTGCTAGTCCTTCTTTTTCTAGCATTAATGGAACTGCATATAAGCAATCAGCTGTTTTATTTTGTATAACACTTGTTTTTCTAACATTGCAAAATAATGCCAATTTTTCTCTAATATTATTCGGAATGTCCTGTTCAGTTCTACATACCAATATATTTGGGGTAATTCCATAACTTTGTAACTCTTTTACAGAGTGCTGTGTTGGCTTTGATTTTATCTCATTTGAGCCAAATATATATGGTAATAAAGTTACATGAATATATAAAACATCTTCAGGATTTTTTTCTAATCCAACCTGTCTTATTGCCTCTATAATTGATAATCCTTCTATATCACCAACTGTTCCACCAACTTCTGTTATTACAATTTCAGTATCTGTATCTTCAAACCCGTATATTTTTTCTTTTATTTCATTTGTAACATGTGGTATTACCTGTACAGTCTTACCTAAGTAATCTCCTCTTCTTTCTTTTTCCAATACATTCCAATAAATCTGTCCCATTGTCACACTTGAATTTTTAGTCAAATTTTCATTGATAAATCTTTCATAATGTCCTAAATCTAAATCTGTCTCTGCACCGTCATCTGTAACAAAAACTTCTCCATGTTCATATGGATTCATTGTTCCAGGATCTATATTTATATATGGATCAAATTTTTGTATTGTAACTTTATATCCTCTATTTTTTAATAATCTACCAAGTGAAGCAGCAGTTATTCCTTTTCCTAATCCTGATACTACTCCACCTGTTACAAATATATATTTTGTATTCATTTTTACTCACATACCTTTCTTAATGTGTAGTCAAAATTATAATGATCTTTCTACTATTTTATTACTATTCTGCTGAAGAAGAATAGTAGTTTTCATAAAACCATGTCATATAATCAAATGGTTCTAATGTATTTGGTAAACCATAATCTGACCCATATGTTTCAACAGTTATAGATTTTACCACAGGTGGATTTACTGGTGTACTTATTTCTGTATTTTCATCAGGTGATTCTACATCATCACCTGCTGTAACCTCTACCTCCTCTATTTTATGTACTACGTCCATTCCCTCTATTACTTTTCCAAATGCTGTATATTGACCATTTAGGTTAGTATTTGCTTTTGTCATTATAAAGAATTGTGAATTTCCTGAGTTATATGATTCTTCTGCTAAATCAGGAGAATATTGTGTATAGTCTCCTCTTGCAACTCCTAAGACACCTTCTTCAAATTTTATAGTATTATTTACACCATTTGCGACAAATTCACCTTTTATAGTATAATCTTTATCTTCTCCGCCATCTTTTAAATCACTTATTTTCGCACCTGTTGTTCCATCTCCATCTTTACTTCCTGTTTGTATCATAAAATCTTTTACTACTCTATGAAATTTTGTGCCATTATAAAATCCTCTATTTGCTAATGCTACAAAATTTGCAACAGCTTCAGGAGCTTGATCAGGATATAATTCCATTTTAATTGTTCCAAAATTCTCAACTTCCATTGTTGCTACTGGATTTTTCACTTCCATCGTTGCATTTTTGTAATATCCATAACCTATCCATGCTATTAAGACTATAATAACTAAACATGCTACACACCATAAAATTGTTTGTACTTTTTTCATTTTCATCTATCCTTATATAATATATTTAGGTTTTTTATGGATTTACCTATAAACCATTTTTTAACTAAATAATTACATTATCAAATACAAATTGTTCTTGCATTCTTCTTAAAGCTTGTTTAATCGTTCTTGCTCTTACTTCTCCAATTCCATCTACTTCGTCTAAGCTTTCTATATCTGCTGCTAAAATATGTTGAAAAGATTTATATGATGATACCAAATTTTCAACTATATTGCTTGGCATTCTAGGAATTTTATTTAAAATTCTATAACCTCTTGTATAAACACCTACCTCGTCATAATTATCAAAGTTTTCATATCCTAAGACTTTAGCAATTACTGACTCTTTAGTTAATTCTTCATATGGAATCTCAGATATTTCTTCCATCACCATTTCAGGTGTTCTTCTTTTTTTACTTACTGCTAAATAATCTTTTATTATTAATAATTCTTCTTTTTCCACACCGCCAATCAATTCCTCTAACTGCATTTTTACAAGTCTTCCGTCACTTCCCAGTTCATAAATTTGACTTTGTATATCTTGTACAATTCTCATAACCATTTCAGCCCTTTGGACTGCTACTATAACATTTTCAAGTGTAACTATATCATTAAATTCATATTCATTTAATATATTTAACTTATTATCAAATACTTTTTTATATCTTTCTAATGTTTGTACACCTTGGTTTGCCTTATTTAATACCACATCAGTATCTTCTAATATATATCTTTCATTTCCTTTAAATATTGTTATTATATTTCTTCTTTGGGATATACTTATAACTAATTCTCCTGTTTGTTTTGCTGTTCTTTCAGCTGTTCTATGTCTTGTTCCAGTTTCAGTTGTTTCTATTTCTCTTGATGGTATTAATTGAGCATTTGCAAATAATATTTTTTTCAAATCTCCACTTAATATTATTGCCCCATCCATTTTAGCAAGCTCATATAGTTTTGATGATGAATAATCTTCATTTATCGTAAATCCACCATCTACAATTTCTTTAATAATATCATTTTTGTCTGTAATTAGCAATAATGCTCCTGTTTTTGCCCTCAATATATTTTCTAGTCCATCTCTTATAGGTGTTCCTGGGGCTATAATTTTCAAGATTTCAGTGATTACACTTTCTTTGCTCTTTCTCAAAATAAGTTCCTCCTCTTTAACCACATATTAAATTATTCCTGCTTTTGCCATTGCTTGTTTTACATCCTTGACTCCTATTATATCTAATTTATATTTATCTTTCAATAGTTTTTTATTACTTTCCGGAATTATTGCACTTTTAAATCCCAATTTTTCCGCTTCTTTAAGTCTTTTTTCTATCATATTTATTCTTCTAACTTCTCCAGTTAGTCCAACTTCTCCAATTATAACACAGTCTTTTGGAATTGGTTTATTTTTAAATATTGATGAAACCACCAATATAATGCCTAAATCTATTGAAGGTTCATTTAACTTTAAACCTCCTACTACATTAACATAAACATCTTGATTTCCTAACATCATTCCTGTTTTTTTCTCTATTACAGCAATTAATATAGCCAAACGATTAAAATCAATACCATTAGCTGTTCTTTTTGGATAATTGCTTACTGTTTGAGTTGTTAATGCCTGTAATTCAACTAATATAGGTCTTGTCCCCTCCATACAAGAAACTATACATGAGCCTGAAGGATTATCTTCTCTTTCTGATATTAATACATCAGATGGATTAGAAATCTCACACATTCCTTCTTCTTTCATCTCAAACATTCCTATTTCATTTGTAGATCCAAAACGATTTTTTACACCTCTTAATATCCTATATGAAAAATATCTTTCACCCTCTAAATATAAAACCGTATCTACCATATGTTCTAATACTCTTGGTCCTGCAATATTTCCATCTTTTGTAACATGTCCTATTATTATTGTTGTAATATTTCTAGATTTACATATCCTCATAACTTGAGATGTTATTTCTCTCACCTGACTTACACTTCCTGCGGCAGCAGATAACTCATCTGAATACATTGTTTGAATTGAGTCTATTATAACAAGTTTTGGCTGTACTTCTATTATAGCTTCATTTACAATATCTATATCTGTCTCTCCTAAAAAAAGTATATCATCATTTTTTATACCGTAATCTATCTGCTCTTAATTTTATTTGTTCTGCAGACTCCTCTCCTGATACATATAATACCTTTCCTTCTCCTTGTACCTTATCACAAATTTGTAGAATTAATGTTGATTTTCCTATACCTGGTTCTCCTCCAAGAAGTATAAGTGAACCTTTTACTAGACCTCCCCCTAATACTCTATCTAATTCTTCAAATCCTGTTGATGTTCTGAGTGTTTGCTTAGCCTCATATGTATTTAATTTCTGCGGTTTTGTTTTTTCTTTTTTATCTTTATTTGTTCCTGTTTTAGTTTCTATTACTTTTTGTTCAAAAAAAGTATTCCAACTATTACATGCTGGACATTTTCCTATCCATTTTGCTGATTCATATCCACATTCATTACATACAAATACAGTTTTATTTTTCATCTATAATCATTTTCCTTTCAACGGCTTTTACTGTTTTCCTATAACATAAAAAAGTATAGCATAATTTTTATTATTCCGCTATACTTTACTTTAAAATTCACAAAATTTTTACATATCTAAATTATTACACATTGTTTTTCTTTTTTCCAAAACTTACTTCTTGGAATAAAAAGTCGTGTACTTTTTCCCAAGTAATTTCTTGGTGTAAAAAATCATTTATTTCATTTTCTATCTTTTGTTGTTTAGGTGTTAAATTTACTTTAATTTCTTTATTCCAATCTATTTCTTGTAGCCAAAAGTTCTTGAATTTTTGCCAAAATCCATATTTTACAGGTAGGTCTTGATTTCTAATTGTTCCTGCTTCTTGTACAACATTTTCTTGATTATTATTTTCTATGTTATTTTGTCCATTTTCTGCTCCGAATTCAATTCCTCCAAAAACTCCTGATACTTTATTTTCTTCACCAAATTCAGCCATAAATTTTTCCTCCTTTGTAGTTTATTTCTTACTTCTATTTATTTATACTATATTTAATAAAATTAATCAAGTATTTTTTTGTTTTTTTATATTAAGTTTTTATTACCTAAATATTACATTTTTGTTACATTTAAATAACAAATGGAAATTTCGTGAATATTATACTTATAAATTCGTATATAACTAAATGTGTAAAAGATTTTTACTTAGCTATAATATAATGATCTCTTGCCTCTACAATTTCTACATTTTCTATTGTATTTTCCTTTTGTTTGGCACTTTCTTTCTGTTGTTCTACTAATATATAGTTCTTTGTATGCCCTTTATATATCCCTTGCTTTTCTTCTTCCCACAATACTTCTACTTCATTTCCTACATATTCCTTGTTATATTCTTCTTCATTTTTATCTGATAATTCAATTAATTTTCTACTTCTTTCTTCTTTAATCTGTGGTAATATTTGTCCTTGCATTTTTTCGGCTAAAGTTCCTTTTCTTGGTGAATACTTAAATATGTGCATTTTATAAAACTTTATTTCTTTTAAAAATTCATAAGTTTTTTTGAATTCTTCTTCTGTCTCCTGTGGAAATCCAACTATTATGTCTGTTGTAAGGTTTGCATTTTTATATGCTTTTCTTATAATTCCCACAATTTCTTTAAATTGTGTTGTTGTATATCTTCTATTCATTCTTTTTAAAGTTTCATCACAACCACTTTGTAATGATAGGTGAAAATGTTCACATATCTTTTCAAGCTTTGATAATCTTTGTATAAATTCATTTGTTATTAATAATGGTTCTATTGATCCTAATCTTATTCTTTGTATTCCATCAATTTTGTTTATCTCTTCTAATAAATCTATCAACTCATACTTCTCATCAAAATCTTTCCCATATGAGGCAATATGTATTCCTGTTAAAACTACTTCTTTGATTCCTTTTTTAGCAATTTGTGTTATTTCAGATACTACATTTTGAGGATTTCTGCTCCTAACTCTTCCACGTGCATATGGTATTATACAATATGAACAAAATCTATCACATCCATCTTGAATTTTTATAACTGCTCTTGTTTTTTCTGTATATGTAATTGTTCCAAATTCTGAAAATTCATTTTTTTTATTATTTTCATCTTTTTTAATATCTTGTAGTAAATTATCACAATATTTTACAATATCTACTTTTTCACTATTACCTAATGTCAAATCTATTTCTTTCATCTTTTCTACTTCATTTTTTGCAACTTCTACATAACAGCCTACTGCAATTATTTTGGCTTGGGGATTTATTTCTCTTACTTTTCTTATCATCTGTCTTGATTTTCTATCAGACATATTTGTTACAGTACATGTGTTTACTATATAAATATCTGCTTTTTCATGATGTTCAACTATTTTGTATCCGCCTTCTATTAATTTTTGTATCATTGCATTTGTTTCATATTGGTTTACTTTACACCCCAATGTTATAAATGCTACTGTTTTCATATAAATTATCCCTTTCCTTTCAAATCATGTTAGTCACTCGATAGAAATTTATAGTATCTCTTTAAAAAAACGGGACAGCTCGAAGCTTGCCTCGTTCTTTCTTATCTTCTTGACCTTGCATCTAGTACATCTAAATTTTCTAAAGCTTTACCTGTTCCCAATGCTACACATGATACTGTATCTTGTGCTATCATAACATTAATTCCTGTTTTTTCCTGTAATAATTTATCTAAACCATCTATTAAGCAACCTCCACCTGTCATATATATACCTTTGTCACTAATATCTGCTGCAAGTTCTGGTGGAGTTTTTTCAAGAACACTATGAACACTGTCTACAATCATCATTGCAGGTTCAATAAGTGCTTCTAACATTTCACTAGAGTGTATTGTAACAGTTTTTGGTAAACCTGTAGATAAATCACGTCCTCTGATATCCATTTCAGCATCTTGGATTTTAGGATACACACATCCAATATTTACTTTCAAGTCCTCTGCTGTTCTTTCACCTATTGCAATATTATGTTTTTTCTTTATATATTTAACTATAGCTTCATCAAATCTATCACCTGCTACTTTCAAAGATGTACTAACAACTGATCCACCAAGTGATATTACTGCAATATCTGTTGTTCCTCCTCCAATATCTACTACCATATTTCCACATGGTTTTGCAATATCAATTCCTGCTCCAATTGC
>CALXHD010000066.1 GCA_944388015.1 uncultured Clostridia bacterium
TATTATTTGACAATACATATCTTTTTTGGATATTTTATTTTTTACTATCTTAAATCCAAATATTCCTATTACTGATGCTATTATTGCTGATAAAAATACTGTTTTTAGTGGATATGTTCCTAAAAACAGTCCGTTTCTCATTAAAATTTCTTGTGGTTTTACTACATATATTAAAGCAAATGCAACACCTCCAAATAAAAAAGATGTTAGATAAAATATTAATGTTTGTTTTAGTAAGATTTTTAAACTCTGTGGTTTATATGCTATATATACCATAATTATTGATAAGATTATTTTTATAAATATATTTGAATAAATTTTTAAATTTGAGATATAAGTCATTATTGAATATATTGCTCCAATTATACTTGATAATAAAATGTTTAAATGCTTGATTTTTAGTTTCATTATTATTGCTGTTGCATATATTATAATACTGTTCATTATAAGGTTTTCTATTAATACAATATCAAGATAGATTGTCATCCTAAGCACTACCTTTCTTGTATATTGTACTACCTATCTTTTAAAAATACTGTCTTTTCTTATTGTAGAAAAAAAGAAATTATCGACAAAAATGCCTTTTAATATAAAATATTAAAAGGCATTAATTGAATTAATTTTTATTTCTATTTTTTCTTAAAAATGCTGGAATATCTAAGTCATTTTGTGATGAACTTACTTCTGAACTTGCTGGAATTGAATTAATTTTCTTTTCCCAAGTTTTTGATACTATATCTCCAACACCAATACTTGATACTGGCTCTTCTTTTTCAAATCCTGTTGCTATAACTGTTATTTGTATTTCGTCTTCCATACTTGTATCTGTTACTGTACCAAATATAATGTTTGCTTCAGGATCTACACTGCGTTGAACTAATTCTGCTGCAGTATTTACTTCATGTAATCCTAAATCTTCTCCTCCTGTTATATTTATTATTACTCCTTTTGCACCTTCAATTGATGTTTCTAGAAGTGGACTTTGGATTGCTTCTTTTGCTGCATCTTCTGCTCTATTTTCTCCTGATGCTCTACCAACTCCCATATGTGCCATACCTTGATTTAACATTATTGTTTTTACATCTGCAAAATCTAAGTTTACAAGTCCTGGTACAGCAATTAAGTCTGATATACCTTGTACACCTTGTCTTAAAACATCATCTGCTTGTTTAAATGCTTCTATTATTGATGTTTTTCTATCTATTATTTGTAGTAATTTGTCATTTGGTATAACAACTAATGTATCTACTTTTCCCTTTAGACTTTCTATACCTCTTTCTGCTTGTGATAATCTTTTCTTTCCTTCAAATGTAAATGGTTTTGTTACAACACCTATTGTTAATATTCCCATTTCTTTTGCTGTAGCAGCTACTATTGGTGCAGCACCTGTTCCAGTTCCTCCACCCATTCCTGCTGTTACAAATACCATATCTGCTCCTCTTAAAACTTCTGCTACTTCTGATTTGCTTTCTTCTGCTGATTGAGCACCTATATCAGGATTTGCACCTGCTCCTAATCCTCTTGTAATTTTTTCACCTATTTGTATTTTTGTTCCTGCTTTTGATTGTTGTAATGCTTGTCTATCTGTATTTACTGCAATAAAATCTACACCTTTAATTCCTGATTCTATCATTCTATTTACAGCATTATTTCCTGCTCCTCCTACTCCTATTACTTTGATTGTTGCTGTTCCATCCATCATTGTTATGTTGTTATCCTCATATTCCATCATTTCGCTTTTTCCTCCCTTTCTTTTAACTGCCAATACAGTTTAGTGCAAATGGTGGTATTTCCATTTTGCTAATTTATTTTTTTAAAATTAAAAACTAAATATATTTTATGAATAAAAAAATTCTTTTATTTTATCTATTATATTTTTTAAAATGTTTTCATCTGATTTAGTATCTATACTACTTGATACTGTTTTTGCAAATGGTCTTGATGCTATATATCTAACAAGAGAATAACTTGTCCTAAATGTAGGTCTTACTGTACTTATTAATCTTCCTGTAGATATTTTTACAGGTATATTTAATGTTATTTTTCCGGCTACATCACTTTTATTTATGTTTATAATTCCCTGTCCTGTTAATATTACATTATTTATCTTTGATTTTATCCCTTGATTTGTGATATCTTTATTTATTATAGAAAATATTTCTTCTATCCTTGCTTCAATAATCTCTATCAATTCTGAGCTTTTTATTATTTTATTTTTACTAGTATCTTTACAAGTATTTAATATTATATCATTGTCATTATCTATAAAAGATTTTAGAGCAAGACCATATTGCCTTTTTAGTTTGTCTGCTTCTTCTTCTGATATATTTAAGACTACTGCAATATCATTTGTGATATTGTCTCCTCCAACAGGTATTGAGTTTGTATAAATAAATGAGTTTCCCTCAAATACGCCTATATCAGTGTTTCCAGCTCCTATATCTAACAGCATTATATTATCATGCATTTCATTATTATCTAATATTAGGTTTCTTTCTGACAATGTAATTGGTACAATTCCGTCTATTTCTAATCCTGCTTTTTTAAATATTGATGTTAATTGTCTAACATAATCTTTTTCTGCTAATATCACTTGTGCATCGACTCTAAAACTTGAACTTAAGTTTCCTACTGGGTCTGCTACTACTGTACCATTATCTAATGTTATTTTATCTACTACAATATCTATTAATGTTTTTCCATCTGGAATTTCTATATCTTTTACTTGTATTATCGCATTTTGAACATCTCTTAAAGAAATTCCTGAATATTTATCTTTTACATCTTTTGTTATACTGTTTTGAACTATTGTTATATATTTTCCTGGTATTGTTACATATGCAGAATTTATTTTTAAATTTGTTTCATCTTCAGCATCTTTTATTGTTTTGGCTAGACTTAATGTTATTTCATCTTCATTTATTATTTTTCCTTTTTTTAATCCACTACATTTGTATGATGTATTACTTATTATCTCTATTTGTCCAAAATTATTTACCTCTCCTACAACTGTAGCAACTTTGGTTGTTCCAATGTCTACACCAACTATGATATCACCGATTGCCAAGTTAATTCCTCCATTTTTTTGTATTAATTTTATAGAATATTTATATTACATTTTTAAAAAATTGTCAATAGAATTTGTTATATTTTTGTAATGTTTTTGTAATAAAATTGTAATATATTTTTGCATTTCATTGTAGCTCTATGTTTGACGGTTTTCGACATTTTTTTTATTTTAATTCAAAAAAAAATTAGTCTATAACATCGCAAAAGTGGCATGACTAAAGCATTTATTATTAGATTAATTCCATACCACTCTTTTTTTATCTATTTCTCAGCTTGTTCATTACCTTTATTATTTTTTAAACTTTTTATCTTATTTGTCCACTTTTCAACATAATATCTTCTAATTGTTCCTAAATTCATAAACATTCTCCACACAAACACTACAATGGCCGCCAAATAAATATCCACATTCAACTTTTGTCCTAATATTGTTAGCAAAATTGCTAATATTGCATTTCCAAAAAAACCTGATATAAATATTTTTATATCGAATTTTTTATTTATTACTGAAGCAATTCCCCCAAATACAGAGTCTAAAGCTGCAATTATTGCTATCGCTAAATAACTTGAATATGTATATGATATTGTAGGTGCGTTTATTCCAATAAAAGCTCCTATTAAACATCCAACTATTATTGCTACTATTACCATTTTGTATTCACCCTTTCTACACTTATTCTATATAATCACTTTTTAAATCTTTATCATATTTTGGTATTTGAACTTTATTGTCTTTTTCTATTTTTATATCATGTCCAAGTTTTTGTAATTTATCTGCTTCACTACCATTACCTGACATTGCACTTTCTAAATATGATTGATTTCCTATTGCTTTTATTATATATGGGGTTAATATTCTCTGTTGATTTACCCTTATTATTACATCACTTACAGTAACAATGTCTGACATGTTTACTATTCTTTGTTCATTTATTGATATTGCTTCTGCTCCTGCCTCTTTTAAATTATTTACAATCATATTTAAATTATCTGATGTGATTATTCCAGATTCTGCATCCGAATTTTCTTTTAAAGTAATTATTATTCCTTGTCCTTCTACATCTGTTTTTCCTAATAGTAAATTTACTTCATCTAATTCCTTTTGAACTAATTCAGCTGTTTCTGTTTCAGATTCTTCTTTTTGATTATATTCTTCTAGTTTAGCTAATTGAGAATTATATTGGTTTTCTGCTTCTTCATATTTATTTTTCCATTCTGCTAACTCTGTTCTTAATTCTTCTTCTCTCATAACTTCTAATTCATCTATATCAGTTTGATTTACCATTTTAAATTGCATAAACATTACTGTTGTTAAAGCTATACACGCAATACCTATAACAATTGTTAATGTAATTTTACCTTTTTTTATATGTTTCACCTCTAGCACCTCCTTTTGCTACATTGACATTATTCTTCTATACTATGTGCATATTTAAATTTTATAATTCCTGAGTATTTTGGTATTGTTACACTCTTAGCTTTTTTTAATTCTGCACCAACTGCCTCTTCTCTCATCCTTTCTAAATATCCTCCTGCTCTATCTAAGTTTTTTAAATTTTCAGGCAATCCAATTGCTTTTATTTCAAAAGGAGCACCTATTTTTTCTCCATTTACAGTAATTATATTTCCCCCACATTCTATTGCTGTTGTGGTAACAATCCTTTGTCCATTAACAGAAATTGCTTCCGCTCCTGCATTTTTTAGTTCATTTATAACATAAAATACATCTAAATCATGTACAACTAGACTAGATGGATTTAGAACAGTTGAAGCATCTAAGACACTATCTGATAATGTTACAATTACTCCTTCTCCTTTTACTTCTGTTAAACCAATTAATTTGTTTCCTTCAGTTATCTGATTTCTTGCATCTTCCAAATCTGTATTATTTTTTGATGCGGTATCTATTTTTTGTTCTAGTTCTGCATCTATCTTTTCGATATCTTTTACCTTATTTTCATATCTTTCTTTGTATTTTAAAACTTCAGCTCTTAAATTATTTTGATCATAATTTTGTCCTATTTTTGTACTATAATCATTAACTGTTCTTATTTGCATACATATGCCTATTGTTAATGCTACACACATTAGTCCTAATACTATACTTATCATTTTTTTATTTTCCATACAGCTACCATCCTTTCGTAGTTATTTATTAAACCTTTTGTCTAAAACGAGGTTTGTCTCCTCCATTTAAATTTCCATCTACAAATATTTCCCCTTCTATTCCTTTATTATCATTCATTATAGCTTGAGCCCATAAAATTTTGTCTCCTAAATTTGTTTTGTCACCCAAGTAAATTTTCTTTTTTTCTTCTTCTATATACATAGCATAATTTTGATTATCACTTACATCTATACTAGTTATCTTTTGAGTAACATCTTGATTTGCACTCCATCTGCTTACTATTTCTATTACTGTTTCTAACCTTTGTAAATCATTTTCATTTAACCTATTCCCAGGCTCTATTTTATCTTCACTTGTATTTAAACCTTGTATCGTTATTAAATTATCTAACTTTTTTTCAGCAATTTCTAGAATATATCCTTGATTATTTATATATGCATATTTATTCATAAATTCTATATTAAAATCTCTTTGTCTTTCTTCTATTTCTATTTTTACTTTATTTGGAAATATTCTATTAATTTTTACATTTTCAACATATGGTTCTTCTTTTATTTTTGTTCTTATTTGCTGTGTTATAAATTTGAATATATTCTGATTCTTACTTAAACCTGATAAACTAACAATTGTATCAGCTTTTACTAGGACATTTCCTGTTACCTCTATTTCCTGAATATTAAAGATTGGTGATACTAGCGCAAATGTTATTCCTCCTGCTATTATACATATTAGACTTGTCCATTTTATTACTCTTTTTATCCTTTTCTTTCTTTTTAATTTTAATCTTTCTTGTTTATCTATTTGTTTTTTTATTTGTTCTCTTTTTACTTTATTATTTTTATTGGTCATTCCAATTACTGTTTCTGTATCTAAGTCAAATGCTTCTTGTTCTTTTATCTTATTTTTATTTACTTCTTTTATTCTTTTTTCTCTTTCTTTTCTTTTCTTTTTCTCTTCTTTGGTTTGCTCAAATTCTTTAGTTTGTAAAGGTTTAGCATAAAACATATTATCAAGTTTTTCTTTCTGTCTACTATTCAAATTTATCACCTACCTTTTTTACCCTCTTATTTTACCACAAAGTAATCGTGTTTGCTATAGTTTTTATTTATTTTTATAAAAAAATTCCAGTTCACTTGTATAATATTAATTATTTTAAAAATTATATATTTTATAATTACAAGTAAACTGGAAGAAATCGGAAAACCATTTTTATAAACTCCTTTTATTCTTCCTCATTGGCTTTCCGGTAAACTATTCTGTGCCAATTCTACATTAGCAAAATTATGTGTAACGTATTTTATCTATTACTATATAATAGATGTTACTTCTATATTTCCACCTATCTGTCTTATTTTTTTATCAAACTCTTCATATCCTCTTAATATATATTCTATATTTTCTATAACAGTTGTATTTTTTGCTACAAGTCCTGCTAGCACTAGTGCTGCACCTCCTCTTAAATCTGTTGCTTTAACAGTTGCACCATATAATTTTCTTACTCCTCTTATTATTGCACTTTTTCCTTCAACAGTGATTTTTGCACCCATTTTATTTAATTCTTGAACATATTTATATCTATTTTCAAAAATATTTTCGACTATTATTGTTGTCCCTTTAGCTATAGTAAATGTAGATGCTATTACTGATTGCATATCTGTTGGAAATCCTGGATATGGCATTGTTTTTATATCTATTGCTTTCAGTTTTTTTGGAGCTTGTATATTAATAGTATCTTTTTCTATGTCTATCTTACAACCAGCTTCTTCTAGTTTAGTTATTACAGGTGTTAAGTGACTAGGATTTGTATTTTTTAGTTCTAGTCTTCCTCCACTTATTGCTCCCATACATAAAAAAGTACCTGTTTCTATTCTATCTGGCATTATATTATAGCTTATCTCTTTTAATTTTTTTACTCCATATATTTCGATTTCATCTGTTCCAGCTCCTTTTATTTTTGCTCCCATTTTATTCAAAAAATTCTGTAAGTCAACTATCTCAGGTTCTCTTGCTGAATTTGTAATAACTGTTTTTCCCTCTGCTAATACACTAGCAAGTATTGCATTTTCTGTTGCTCCTACACTTGGAAAGTCTAAATCAATCTTATTTCCAATTATTTTTTCTGCGATACATGTAATATTTCCATAATTTTTATTTATATGGATTCCTAATTTCTCAAATGCCTTTAGATGTAAGTCTATCGGTCTTGCTCCAATTTCACAGCCACCTGTTTGTGATAGTTTGTGGATACATAAATTTTAAATGAAATAGCAGACCTCCATTTTCGTAGAGTTCTTTGTACATTTCATCATTTAAGTTATATTCTTGCTTTTGCTCTTTTGTTATTTCTTTTGGATCAAATACTACGATTTTATCAAATAGTCTTGAGAG
>CALXHD010000067.1 GCA_944388015.1 uncultured Clostridia bacterium
CTTGCAACACTTGAGTTACTACTAGACCATGTAACACTCTTATTTGTAGCATTAATAGGATTTATTGTAGCAACTAACCTTAAAGTTTCATTTCTTTTTAGTGTAGAATTTGATATGTTCAAGTGAACACCAGAAACTGGTATTGAATTATCTACAGTAATATTACAACTAGCAGTGTAATTTCCATCAACAGCTGTAACTGTAATTGTAGCAAAACCATCAGATTTAGCAGTAACTAAACCAGAAGAATCAACACTTGCAACACTTGAGTTACTACTAGACCATGTAACATTCTGATTTGTTGCATTAAGTGGCATTATTCTTGGTGTTAGTTTAACAGTTTCATTAGATTTTAATGTAACATTAGTTTTATCCAAACTTATTGATTGTACTTTAAAATAATTATTTATTGGAAATGTAACTTCTTTTGTTACATAATTTCCAAAACTAACTTCTATTTTATAAAGACCTGCTTCAATAGAAGCTGGAACTTTTATTGTATATTCAAATGTGTTACCAGATGCAAAATAATCTATCTTAAATTTTTCCGTAACATATGAATCTGTAGTAACATTTTTAATTTTTACAGTTAATTTCTCATCATTATTTATGTTAGTTGTAGTAACATCAAATGTTATTGTTCCTTCTACACTATTGTTTAGAGGAGATGGATTTGTAGTAAGTGTTCCTATATTTAAATCTGGTTCTGTAACACCAATTAAACAAGTAGCAAACACTGCACTATTTGAAGTAGAAGCCCTAATTACTGTTGTACCAGAACTTAATGCAGTAACATTACCATCTGAATCTACACTTGCAACTGATGGATTGGTACTTGTCCATGTGATTGTTTTGTCTGTTGCATTTGAAGGACTGATTGTTGCTATTAGTTGAGTTTGGTCAGAAGGCCTTAAATTTAGCGTAGTATAATTTAAAACCACAGATGAAACAGAAACTGTCTGTTCATGTATTGTGAATTTTTGTCTAAATTGTTCTACTCCATCATAGAAAAAAACAAATTCATAATATCCAGCAGGTGCAGATGGATAAACTTCAATTGTACCATCTATAGATTTATAATTTTTTATATTTAATGTTACATTGTAATCACTATTGTTTGGCACATCACCAGAATAGTTAACCATAAGCATACCTAGTTTGTTTTCATCTATAGTGCCAGTACTATTTATAACAAAAGATATAGTTCCACCTTGACCAGAAATTATTGGATCCGGAGTAGCGGATAATGAGGTAAGGCTAAATACATTAACAGGTTGCCCTGAATCTCCACTACCTACAACTCTAAATATTTTTTCTACTAAAAATTCTTCACCATAGTACATTCTAATGTAGTATACACCTACTGGTGTAGTACTAGGAACTGTAATACAAATACTAACAGAAGTTGAAGATGTTTTATTATATACTATATTAAATCCTGGAGTTGCATCTTGTAAAGAACTATTATATATATAGCCTCTTAATTGAGTATAATCCATATCACTGCTAATAAATAAAGTATAATATAGGTCTGCCCCAACTCCATATTCTACTTCTGGTTCTTCTTCAGAGCTTTGAGCAAACAAACTTGTATAAATATTGTCCCTAGAAGAGATATTATTAAAAAGTATTTGTTTATTTGCATAAACTTTACTTGAAATTTCTAAAGACTCTGAACTTGCATTCGAATGGTTTGTTGCAACAACAAAAAATAAAGCTAAAGTAAGAATTGTAAGAATAATCGATTTTATGATTATTTTTTTCATATTACCTCCATAAAATTTAAAATAAAATAACTAATTATAATCTCATGATATACATAATAATTGTACCACGATTTAGGAAAAAAGTCAAATAATGGTGCCAAATTGATAGTGCCGAATTTTACATAATTTTAAAATAATAATTGCAAATAATAAAAAAAATGTATATAATGTACTATATTTTCGTTAAAGGAGGATAGTATGAAGGTGAGTAAAGAAGAAATCATGCACATAGCAAATTTAGCAGACTTAAATTTAAAAGAAGAAGAAATAGGCAAATATATTTTAAATTTACAAGATATTTTAGGGTTTGCTAATATAGTAAATAATGCACCAATAGATGGAGTAGAAGAATCAATAGGAGCATTAGAATCAAGTAATGCTTTTAGAAAAGATGAAATAAAAGAATTCAGTGATAATAAAAGTTTATTACAAAATGCAGTAGATGTTCAAAATAATATGTTTAGAATACCAAAGGTTTTGGATTAGGAGGGAAAGCATGGAACTTTATGAATTAACAGCACATGAGTTAGAAGAAAAATTAAAAAATAAGGAAATTACAAGCTTGGACATTATAAATAGTTGTATGAAGAGAATAAAAGAAAAAGAAAATGATATTCAAGCATTTGTTACAATAACAGAAAAAGAAGCAATAGAAGAAGCAAATAAAGAAAATTCTTTTATACCAATTGGAATAAAGGATAATATAAATACAAAAGGTATAAAAACAACATGTAGTTCAAAAATGCTTGAAAATTTTGTGTCTCCATATGATGCTACAGTTACAGAGAGAATAAAAGAAGAAAAGATGCCAATATTAGGAAAATTAAATATGGATGAATTTGCAATGGGAGCATCAACAGAATATTCATATTTCAAGAAAACAAAAAATCCATGGGACTTAAATAAAGTTCCAGGAGGTTCAAGCGGAGGTTCAGCAGCAGCTGTTGCAGCTAATATGGTACCATGGGCATTAGGGTCAGACACAGGAGGTTCAATAAGACAACCAGCAGCATTTTGCGGAGTTGTTGGTTTAAAACCAACATATGGATTAGTTTCAAGATATGGATTAGTAGCATTTGCATCATCATTAGACCAAATAGGTCCAATAACAAAAGATGTAACAGATTGTGCAACATTATTAAATATAATATCAGGATATGATCAAAAAGATTCAACTTCTGCAAATATAGAAAAGAAAGATTATAAACAAGGCCTAGAAAATGGAGTTAAAGGATTAAAAATTGGAATTCCTAAACAATATTTTGGAGATGGAATAAACGAAGAAGTAAAATCAAAAGTACTACAAATGGCAAAAGAATATGAAAAAATGGGGGCAATAATTGAAGAATGTGAAATAGAGGCGACAGAATATGCACTAGCAACATATTATATAATTGCATGTGCAGAAGCCAGCTCAAACCTAGGAAGATTTGACGGAATAAGATATGGATATAGAGCAGAAAAATTTAACAATTTAAAAGAATTATATAAGAACTCAAGAAGTGAAGGCTTTGGAGATGAAGTAAAAAGAAGAATAATATTAGGTACATATGTACTTTCATCAGGATATTATGATGCTTATTACAAAAAAGCACAACAAGTAAGAACATTGGTAAAACAACAATTTGGAAAACTATTCGAAAAATATGACATACTTCTAACTCCAACATCACCAACAACAGCATTTGATTTAGGAACAAGGTCAAACAATCCATTAGAAATGTATTTAGCAGACCTTTGTACGGTTTCAATAAATATTGCCGGACTTCCTGCTATATCACTTCCATGTGGTGTAGACGAAAGTGGATTACCAATAGGTGTTCAATTAATAGGCAATCATTTTCAAGAAGATGTTTTACTAAGAGCTTCATATGCATTGGAAAAACAAATTGAATTTAGAAAAACATATAGGATTTAAAGGGAGGAGAACAATGATAAATAAAGATTATGAAGTTATAATTGGTTTAGAAGTACATAGTGAGCTTTCAACAAAGACAAAAATATTCTGCTCATGTAAAACCGAATTTGGAGGAGAGCCAAATACACATTGTTGCCCGGTTTGTATGGCAATGCCAGGAGCATTACCTGTTCTAAATGAAAAAGTAGTAGAATATGCGGTAAAAGCAGGACTAGCCATGAACTGTGAAATTGCTAAAAAAAGTAAAAATGATAGAAAAAATTATTTCTATCCTGATTTACCTAAATCATACCAAATATCACAATATGACCTTCCACTATGTAAAAATGGAAAAATAGATATAGAAGTAGATGAAAAAAATAAAACAATTGGAATAACAAGAATTCATATTGAAGAAGACGCAGGAAAATTAAATCATGATGAATTAGGAGGCGGAAGTTTAGTTGACCTAAATAGAGCTGGCGTTCCACTAATAGAAATTGTTTCAGAACCAGATTTAAGGTCAAGTAAAGAGGCAGAAATCTATTTAAGAAAAATAAAATCAGTATTAGAATATATTGAAGTTTCAGATTGTAAGATGCAAGAAGGATCTTTAAGAGCTGATGTGAATGTCTCAGTTAGAAGAAAAGGGAATAATAAATTTGGAACAAGAACAGAAATGAAAAACATGAATTCGTTCAGATCAATTGTAAGAGCAATTGACTATGAAGCGGAAAGACAAATAGAAGTAATAGAAAATGGAGGAAAAATAGAGCAAGAAACAAGAAGATGGGATGAAGTGTCTGGCATGACTTTTTCAATGAGAGACAAAGAAAATGCGCAAGATTATAGATATTTTCCAGAACCAGATCTAGTTTCTATAAAACTTTCAGACGAATATATTCAAAAAATAAAAGATAGTTTACCTGAAATGCCAGAGAGCAGGAGAAAAAGATATGTAGAAGAATTTAAACTTCCAGAATATGATGCTAAAATATTAACATCATCAAAATATTTTTCTAATTTATTTGAAGGTGCAGAAAAAATATGTAAAAATCCAAAAGCGGTAAGTAATTGGATAATGACAGAAATAATAAGAATTTTAAATGAAAAAGATGAAGAACCAGAAAACATACCATTTACACAAGAAGATTTAGGAGAACTTATTCTACTAATAGACAAGGGGACTATAAGTTCAAGTATAGCAAAAAAAGTATTAGAGGAAATGTTCGAAACAGCAAAAAAACCAAGTAAAATAATAGAAGAAAAAGGTTTAATACAAATATCAGATGAAAAGGAAATACAAAAAATTGTTCAAAAAATATTAGAATTAAATCCAGAATCAGTATCAGATTATAAAGCTGGAAAAGACAGAGCATTAGGATTTTTAGTTGGTCAAGCAATGAAAGAAACAAAAGGTAAAGCAAACCCTAGAATGTTAAATGAAATGTTTTTAGAAGAACTAAAAAAATAATATGTATAAAAATAATATGACAAAGATAAAAAACTTTGTCATATTATTTGTTTTTTTATACTATCAACTATTAAACCACATATAATAAATTCAACAGCAAACATTAAGCTTGTTTTAAATAATATTATTCCTGAATAATAAAAAATAATAGAAATTGAATAAAGCTCATATGTAAGAAGAATTATAGCTGATAGAATTGCAATAGAAAAAGAGAATTTAAAACCATATATCATAATTTTCTTTATATTATTTTCTAATTTTTTAAATACATCTATAAATACATTAAGCATAAAACTACCTCCAAAATAAAGTACTTAAATATATAGTAACATATTTTAAGAATATAAATCAAAGGTAATTTTTCCTAAATAAAAAGAGAATGTTTAAGAATGTACTGAACCCAAAAAGTTGGACAGTATAAATTAGGCTACTAACTTGGAATGTTCTCTGTATTGAACAGGGGACATTCCTTTTAGTTTGCTCTTAATTCTTCTGTTATTATAATATTCTATATATTCAATTATATCTTTTTCCAATTCTTCTATATTTTTGTACTCTTTTTCTTTTATATAATAAAGTTCTGATTTTAATATCCCAAAAAAATTCTCTGCACAGGCATTATCTAAACAATTTCCTTTTCTAGACATACTTTGTCTTATTCCTTTTTGCTCTAATAAATATTGGTATTGTTTCATTTGATATTGCCAACCTTGATCTGAATGCAATATTAAGTTGGTTTTATCTGGTATTTTCTTAAATGCTTTTTCCAACATATCTACCACTTGATGAAACACAGGATGTCTAGACAAATTAAAGCTCACAACTTCACCATTAAATAAATCTACAATTGGAGATAGATAAAGCTTATCATTATTAACTTTAAATTCAGTTACATCTGTAGCCCACTTTTGATTTGGTTTATCTGCTTTAAAGTCTCTTTTTAATAAATTATCTGCTATTTTTCCTATTGTTCCCTGATATGAATTATATCTTCTTTTTGGTCTTTGAATACTTTGCAATCCCATTATTTTCATTAGTCTTGCAACTGTCTTATGGTTTATTGTATATCCACGATTTCTCATTTCTAATGTTATTCTTCTATAACCATAACGTCCTTTATTTTCATGAAATATTGATAATATTTCATCTTTTTCTACTTTATATTTATCTTCTTTCTTCATGTTCTTTAAATGATAATAGAATGTACTTTTTGGTATTTCCGCTAATTTTAATAATTCTCTCAAGCTATATTTATGCCTTAATTCATCGACAACAATTACTTTTTCTTGTTCTCTCGCTTGATTCTTTCCTGAACTAAGGCATTTAATTTTTTTAAGTATTCATTTTCCATACGAAGACGTTGAACTTCTTCTAATAATTCCTCATTTTGGTTAACATCATTTTTTTTATATTTTTTGGTTCTCATTTTTCTCGACCTACCACGTCGTTCTTTATACAACGATTGTGGTCCTTCCTCGTAATATATACGTTCCCATTTTAAGACAACATGTGCTCCTGCTAATCTAAAATGACATGCTGTTTCTGTTGCCGACAAATGGTTGTCATGCATATATTCTACTACATTTTTCTTAAAATTTCCATCATAACTTGAATTAAATTGCTTTAATAATCCAGACACTCCATGTTCTTGATATTTATTAACCCAATGTCTAATTGATAACATGCTTGGTATGTTGTATTTGCTCATGCATTCTCTATAAGTATGATGTTCTTCAAGATAATATTTTACTATTTCTAATTTTAATTCATTTGAATATTTTGACATAAAAGAAAACCCTCCTTGTTAAACTTTTTTGTCTAACAATTTGGGTTCACTTCAAAAGTTAGAGTTATTTTTGTTTCATTAGTCTTCTTCTTCTGTATAGCCGAGACCACTACATCCAGGGCAAATTACTTCACCGCTTCCATCACATGTAGAACATTTAAAATGCCATGACCCTCCTGTTTCTCCTGAGCCACCACATTCTGGGCAAGTTACCGTACAGGCTCCTCCACAATGTCCACATGTCTCTTGACGAATTTGCTTTTTTGGTTCTTCTTTTTTTCTTCCAAACCATGACATAGTTGATTCACTCCTTTTAGTAATTAATAAAAAACTAAAATATAAATAAATTTATCGACCATGTACATTATATCATTTTTTGCATTTTATGTCAACTATATATGGTTTATCTACCCCAATAACTTAATTTCCCCTATTTGCATTTTGTATTTGCTGGTTGATTCGTCTAGTTTGAATTCGGTTAGGGATGTTGATAGAGTTTCTGCATTTTGTTTTAAGTCTGTTGTGAAATATAGTTTTATTTTTGGTATTTCTAATTTATTTTTTACTATTTCTTTGAATGTTTCTACCATGTGTTTATCATCT
>CALXHD010000068.1 GCA_944388015.1 uncultured Clostridia bacterium
GGAATCGAACCGGCACGGTTTATTCAACCGCAGGATTTTAAGTCCTGTGCGTCTACCAGTTCCGCCACATCTGCATAAAATAACTGGTTTGCTTAACGACAATTAATATTATAATATTAAAAAAAGATTTTGTCAATATATAAATCAAAAATTTTTCATTATATTTTTCAATTTTATTTCAAAGTTATAAAATAAATTTTTATTATAAAAAATAACGCTTATCAAAATTAGTAATAAAACTTTTAACCCATAAACTTAAACTTTTATTTTATATTAAGTATATCATAAACTCTTATACAATAATAAAAGCTATATAAAACCACTAAAAATCATAAGAAATTTCAGTAACCTTTATATAACTTTTCTTTATTATTACCATAGTCTTATACCATAAAAATTATAAATTTTTCTACATTAAACATCTGTTGTTCCATTTCCATCCTCGCTATTAAATGGAATGAATTTATTTACAATACTCTCCTTATTAATATCTTCTGCTCTAAAAGTCATAAAAGATGTATTAATCTTATTTTCAACCATCTCTTCTACTTCTTCCTGAGTAGCGTGTTCTGCCAATACTAATTCACTAACTAAAATTTGTTTAGCATTATTTAGCATTTTCTTTTCTCCTGTTGAAAGTCCTTTTTCCTTTTGTTTAAAACTTAAATTTCTAACAACATCTGCTACTTCATATATATCTCCACTTTTCATTTTTTCCATATTGTCTCTATATCTTTTATTCCAATTTTTATCCATAGCTGTCTCATCTTGTTCTAAAATTCCTATTACTTTTTCTGCTGATTGTTTATCTATAATATTTCTAACTCCTACTTCTTCAGCTTTTGCAGTAGGTATCATTACTTTAACTTCTCCTGGCATTTGCAAAATATAATACGATTGTTTTACTCCTAAAATATCTTTTTCCTCAATTGCAGCTATAGTCCCTGCTCCATGCATTGGATACACAATTTTATCTCCTATATTAAACATTCAATGTCCTCTCCTCTCAGAAAATTTCAGCAAAAAAATATTATAAAGTTATGTAAATACTTATAACTTTATTGGATTTTTTAACCATATTTATTATACTACAAAAATTGGTAAAAGTCAAAACTTTTACCAATTTTTTTTGAATTATTTTAATACCTTTTCTATTTATTAGTTGATCCAAAGCCACCATCTCTTATACCTTCTGCATTATCATCATCTGTTACAAAATATTTTTGAAAAATTGCTTGTCCAATTGCTTCACCCTTTTTTATAAAAACATCTTCGTCTTTTATATTATAAAAAGCAAACATAAAATGTCCATCATTATCAGTATTACCATAATAATCTTTGTCAACTACTCCTACACTATTAGCTAATATTAATCCTTTCTTTTTTGGATTAGAACTTCTATTATATAACATCAATACTTCATCATCTTGCATATATGCCTTTAAACCAGTTTTCACTAAAGTTGGCGCCATTCCTTTTTTAAAACTTGGAATTACTGTATCCTCTGCAGCTTCAATATCGTATCCCGCTGAATATTTTGTTTTTCTGTATGGTATATTAATACCCTTATTTTCAAATCCTTTTGCTATTTCAAATCCTCTTAATTTCTTCATATATCTTGACTTCCTTTCTTTGATTTTTCTTTCATATTTTTTCATAAATTGATTAATTTGTCAATATAATAACCTCAAAACATACAAAAACATAGATTAAATATTTTGAATTTTAATATTTAATCTATGTTTTAATTTTTTCATAAATTATTTATATTATAAATTTTTATAGTCTTTTATTTTATTATATGCATACACTGCTGATATACCAAAAATAACTATTAAAACAACTACTGGTACTGAATCAGATATACCTGTTTTTGGTAAAGTTGTATTTCCTACAGCATTATTTACTGGTGTCGCATTATTTCTTAAAGCACTTGTATTTAATGTTCCATTACTTGTAGCATTATTTGAAACTGCATTATTTGTTGTTGCATTATTTGCTACTGCATTGTTTGTTGTTGCATTATTTGATGATGTATTATTTCCTAATACACTTGCCAAATCATCATATGTTCCATTTGTAGTACTATCTGTTGCTAAAACACTTGTACCAATTGAAGCAATCATAATACCTATTAAGACAATTAAAATGATTTTTACTAATTTTGAATTTTCCATAATAAATTTCTCTCCTTTAATATGTTTTTATTAGTATTCTACAAATATTCTATATTATACCATTTTTCTAAAATATTTGCAAGGAAATACACATAATTTTTTAACTTTTGTATTCAACTATATTTATTGTATACTTTATTATCTAATCTGTCAATATATTTTCTTGAGTTTTTTTATTACATTTGTATTACAAATAAAAATTTATTTTATTAAATATATATAAGACAAAGTTACTTTCTATTTCTATAACTCCAAAACTTTATTTACACATTAAATTTGAATAAAACAATATCTCCATCTTGCATAATATATTCTTTTCCTTCTGATCTAACCAATCCCTTCTCTCTTGCTTGAACCATATTGCCTGATTTTATTAAATCTTCATAAGATACAATTTCTGCCTTTATAAATCCTCTTTGTATATCAGAATGAATTTTTCCAGCAGCTTCAGGTGCTTTTGTTCCTTTCTTTATAGTCCATGCTCTAACCTCAGGTTCTCCTGCTGTTAAAAATGACATTAATCCTAATAAATCATAACTTTTTTTAATTACTTTATCTAGTCCTGATTCATCTAAATTATACATTTCTAACATTTCTTTTTTATCTTGTCCTTCTAGAGTAGAAATTTCTTCTTCCATTTTTACACATAATGGCACAACTTCTGCATTTTCATTTTTAGCATATTCTACTACTTTTTTTACATTTGAATCCTCTTTTACATTTTCCAATTGTTCTTCTGAAACATTCGCAATATATAAAATTGGTTTTATTGTTAATAAAAACATATCTTTAACAATTTCTTTTTCTTCTTCATTAAACTCAATTGTTCTTGCAGATTTTCCATTTTCTAGAGTAGTCAAAATTCTTTCTAACAAATCTATTTCTGTTTGATACTTCTTATCCGCTTTCAGATTTTTCTTTGCCTTATCTAGTCTTTTATTGACAGTTTCTATATCAGCAAAAATCAATTCTAAATTAATTGTCTCTATATCTCTAACAGGATCTACACTACCATCAACATGAACTACATTTGCATTTTCAAAACATCTAACAACTTCAACTATTGCATCTGTCTCACGTATATGTGATAAAAACTTATTTCCAAGCCCTTCGCCTTTGCTTGCACCCTTTACCAATCCTGCAATATCAACAAATTCAACTACAGCATGAGTTGTTTTTTGTGGTTTATACATTTCTGTTAATTTATCCAGTCTCTCATCTGGAACAGGTACAACCCCAACATTTGGTTCTATTGTACAAAATGGATAATTTGCACATTCTGCTCCCGCTTTTGTAATACTATTAAATAAAGTACTTTTACCAACATTTGGTAAACCTACTATCCCCAACTTCATAAAAAAATTCATCCTTTCTTATTTTTCTTAAAAAGTTTACATAGATATGAAATATATTCTTTCATATCTATTAAACTCCATGGTATACTTATTTTTTGGTTTCTATCTCTTCTAAAATTCTATTTATAAACTCATCTACTCCTACAGTTCCTTCATCACCTTTTTCTCTAGATCTAACAGAAACTAATCCATTCTCTACTTCTTTAGGTCCAATAACTAACATATATGGTACTTTCTCTAATTGTGCTTCTCTTATCTTATATCCTGTTTTTTCATTTCTATCATCCAAATTAACACGGATTCCTTTTTGATGTAATTTATCCATCAATTTCTTAGAATATTCATGCTCATTATCTGTAATAGGCAATATCTTCACCTGAACTGGTGAAAGCCATAATGGAAATGCACCTTTTGTTTCTTCTATTAAAAAGCATAAAAATCTATCTGAAGATCCAAGTATTGCCCTATGAATTACAACAGGTCTGTGTTTTTCTCCATCTTCTCCTACATATTCAAGTTTAAATCTTTCAGGTAATAAAAAGTCTAATTGACATGTAGACACTGTAACATCATGCCCTATTGCAGATTTTAATTGGACATCTAATTTAGGTCCATAAAAAGCCGCTTCTCCTTCTGCTTCATAGAATTTAATTCCTAATTCTTTCATGATCTCTCTTAATTCACTCTCTGCCTTTTCCCACATTTCGTCATCATCAAAATACTTATGTTTATCATTCTTATCTCTTAAAGATAATCTAAATTCATAATCCTTAAATCCAAAATCTTCATATACAGATAATATTAATTGTATAACCTTACCAACTTCTTCTTTTATTTGGTCTGGTCTAACAAATAGATGTGCATCATTTTGACACATTTCACGAACTCTTTCTATTCCGCAGACACTACCACTATCCTCAAATCTAAAATCATGTGCTAATTCCCCTATTCTTATTGGTAAATCTCTATATGAATGCATTTTGCTTTTATATATAAGCATATGATGTGGACAATTCATAGGTCTTAACACAATTTCCTCTTGATCCATTTTCATTACTGGAAACATATCTTCTTTATAATGATCCCAATGTCCTGAAACTTTATAAAGTTCAGTATTTGCCATAGATGGTGTGTATACATGGCTATATCCCATTGCAATCTCTTTATCTTGGATATATCTCTCTAATATTCTTCTAACAGTTGCTCCATTTGGCAAATACATAGGTAACCCTGATCCTACCAAAGGATGTGTCATAAATAATTCTAAATCTTTTCCTATTCTTCTATGATCTCTTTGTCTTATTTCCTCTAATTTCTTTAAATATTCTTCAATTTGGCTTGATTTAGGAAATGAAATAGCATAAATTCTTTGTAACATTTTATTTTTTTCATTTCCTCTCCAATAAGCTCCTGATGATGATAAAATTTTAACTGCTTTTATCTTTCCAGTACTCATAACATGTGGTCCTGCACATAAATCTGTAAAATCTCCTTGCTTATAAAAACTAATTTCCTCATTTTCAGGCAACTCATTTATCAATTCTTGTTTATATGGCTGATCCTTCATTAATTCTAGTGCTTCTTTTTTTGATAAAGTAAATCTATCTATTTGTATATCTTCTTTAATTATTTTTTTCATTTCTTCCTCAATTTTAGCTTTATCATCATCTGTAAAAGGCTTTTCTACATCAAAATCATAATAAAATCCATTATCTATGCTTGGTCCTATAGCAAATTTAACATTTGGAAATAATCTTTTTACTGCTTGTGCCATAATATGTGATGTTGTATGCCAATATGCTTTTTTTCCTTCTAAATCCTCATCTGAAAATGTATGAATTACTAAATTACAATCTTTTTCAATTGCATATCTTAAGTCTTTTATCTCTCCATTAATTTCACCACATGTTGCCACTCTAGCTAAACCCTCACTTATTTTTTTAGCAACTTGTAATATTGTTGAACCTTCTTCAATTTCAATTTTTGAATTATCTTTTAATGTAATATTAATCATTAAAATCAATCCCCTTTCATTAATTTTAATTTTGGAAACATTATTTTTATACAATCTCCTATAGAACAAAAGCAATCTTTTTTAAAGATTTTATCTGTTTAAAAAATTTTAAAGTTCGAGTCTTTGTTCACACACCAAATTTATGTAATAAATTTGTGTGTAATGTGTTTTATCTATTAGAAAGGTCAGTATGACTTTCTTTTGAAAATAAAATTTTATTTTCACTTTAAGTTGTGTAACTTAAAGTTTCATATTATTTCCTAATAGATAAAAACACTCCCTCTATTAGCCTTAGCTATATAGCAGGAGTGTTTAACCACGGTTCCATCCTTAATTTAACTTAATTTAAAAGATTGTAACATATCTCACACGTCTAGCTTATTCACTAGAAGCTTTAAGAGTTAGTTTTCAAATATATTTTCTTTGAATTAGCTTACAGCCTATGACCAATTCTCTCTTTTAAGTTTTATATATTTTACTCTTCTCTCATTTGCATTTCCTATCAATTTTATATATTTTACACTTTTTTTCTGTAAAAGTCAATATTTTTACGAATTTTTATTACATATATACTAGATAATGGTTTTTAATAAAGAAAGAAAACCACAAATTAAAAAACTATATTGATAAAACTCTTGAATATGTCAGTATTCTATTTGATTTTTCAAAAGTTACTTTGAAGAATTTAATAGATAATTTTGTAAAACATTTTGAGAGATAAAAAGGATCATTCTTAATCCTTTTTATCTCATATTTTTATATCTTTTCAAATTAATTCTGCATTTTTTAAAACAATCTCCATTTTACCATCTATCTCTCCATATAAAGCTATGTAATTGTTTTTTATCAAATTTTTATAACAAAAGTCTGCTATTTCATTATATCCTTTTACTGTTATTATGCTTTGATTTTCTAATTTAATTTTAAATGTTGTTATAGAAAAATATTTCTTACTATTTACTATAAATTTAAAATCTATATTACTTATAATTTTTCCAATAAAGAAACACTCATTCATTTTCTTTCCTTCTTATTTTTTCTTTTATCTATTTTTAAAGTTTTAATAAATTTTAATATAAATTTAAATTTAATTGCATAAAATAAGTATATTCAAACTTATAAATTACTTGTTCTACTAATACCTATTTTACTGATACATTTTTACCTATTACAGGAAGGAACAAATCCCTTTAATATCTAATACTTCATTGTATATATTCCTTAAAATACATAATCTAGAATAATATTAGAGCTGGGCGAAAACCTATATTGTTGTTGCTGTTGGAAGTACTATTGTTGTTGCGATTAGAAGCTGGATTGTTAGAGCCATTATTGTTGTAATTGCCTCCTCTATTGGCACACGGATTGTTGGTATTAGTGCTTTTATGATTTGTCCCTAATTTATTTTAACTCATTGAAATCAAGCTGTTATTTCAACTTATAAAATAGCTTATTTTCTAAATTATATGTATCTGCTAGTTGTATATATCCCATATGTCCTGCTAAATATTTTTTAGCTTCTTTACTTGTTATTTCTCCAATCTTTATCTTTTCTTTTAAAACTTTAACTTTCTTCTTTAGCTTTCTTTTTCCTTTATCTCGTATTTTTAGTCTATATTCATTTATTTTGTACCCACAAAAATTTACTCCTTGCTTGTTTTTAAATATTTGTGTTTTTTTATTTAGCTCTAATTGTAAATTTTCTTTTAGAAAATTTTTTATTTTTTCTAAAATTTCTTTTGCCTCTTTTTTAGTTTTTATTAAAATTATACTATCGTCGAGATAACGAAAATACAATTTTACTTTTAATTCATGTTTTATATATTGGTCTATTTCATTTAAATATATATTTGCAAACATTTGTGATGTATAGTTTCCTATTTCTAGTCCTTTTTCTCTTTTTTGAGCATATAGTATTTCATGTATTAACCATAATAAATCTTTGTCTTT
>CALXHD010000069.1 GCA_944388015.1 uncultured Clostridia bacterium
CAGAAGTGCCAGATGCTATAAAAAAAGCAATCGAAGATGCAAAGAAAAATTTAATTGAAGTCCCAACTGTTGGAACAACAATTCCTCATGAATATTTAGGAAAATTTGGATCAGCTAGTGTATTATTAAAACCAGGTCCTGAAGGTTCTGGGCTTATTGCTGGAGGAAGTGTAAGACCTGTTTTAGAGCTTGCAGGTTATAGAGATATTAAAACAAAAGTAATAGGAACTAATAATCCTAGAAATGTTGTAAATGCTACTCTAAATGCTTTAGAAAGTATGAAAACAACAGAAGAAGTAGCAAGAAAAAGAGGAAAAAAAGTAGAAGAAATAGCATAAAAATTCGTTTTCAATAAAAATAAGGGAGGTGCTAAACAAAATGAAACTTGGTGAATTAAAACCAGCTGTAAAAAGAGAGACAAAAAAAAGAGTAGGACGTGGAATGGGATCAGGACTTGGCAAAACATCAGGGAGAGGGCATAAAGGACAAAAAGCAAGATCTGGTGGAGGAGTAAGACGTGGATTTGAAGGTGGTCAAACACCATTATATAGAAGATTACCAAAAAGAGGATTTACAAATATCCATGCAAAAACATATACAGAAGTAACATTAACAATGTTGAACAAATCAAAAGCAACAGATGTTACAGCTGAAACACTACTAGCAGAAGGAATAATCGGAAAAATTAATGATGGTATAGTTGTTTTAGCAACAGGTAAATTAGAAAAAAAATTAAACGTAAAAGCCGTAAGATTTACAGCAAAAGCAAAAGAACAAATAGAGGCTTTAGGTGGAAAGGCTGAGGTGATTTAATTGTTTAAGACCATCCAAAATGCAATAAAAACACCAGAAGTAAGAAAAAAATTACTATATACATTACTATTAATAGTTGTATTTAGATTAGGATGTTACATCACAGTTCCAGGAGTTGATACAGTAGCTCTAGGAGGAGCAATGGGAAGTGCAGATGGTGTAGCAGGATTAATAAATATGATATCAGGAGGAGCATTTTCAAGATTTTCAGTATTTGCAATGTCAATAACTCCTTATATTACTGCATCAATTGTAATTCAATTGTTATCAATGATAATTCCATCTTTGGAAAGATTAACAAAAGAAGGTGGAGAAGAAGGCAGAAAAAAAATAAACAGATATACAAAAATAGTTACTATAATACTAGCACTAGTAGAAGCTATAGGACTATTTCTAGCATATAAGAATTCAGGAATATTTGTTAATACTGATTTCTTAACAGGAGCATTAGTAGTAACAGGATTAGTTGCTGGAACATCAATATTAATGTGGCTAGGAGATCAAATTACAAATAAAGGAATTGGAAATGGGATTTCAATAATAATTTTTGTAGGTATAATATCTGGATTACCAAGTTTTGCCGTTACATTATGGGGACTAATTTTTACGTCAAGCGGATTTAGTACAACTGGATTATTACTATCAATAGGAATAATTATAGGAGCTATTATATTAATTGCAGGTGTTGTATTTGTACAACAAGCTGAAAGAAGAGTTCCAGTACAATATTCCAAAAGGGTAGTAGGAAGAAAAATGGTTGGAGCACAGAATACACATATACCATTAAAATTAGCAATGGCAGGTGTTATGCCAATAATATTTGCATCATCATTTATGACATTTCCAGCAATGCTAATACAAATGTTTGTAAATGATATAGCAAGTCAAACAGGATTTTTAGCAGTGCTATATAAATTCTCAATTGCTACATCATCATCAAATGTAGGAATAGGATATTCTATAGCAAATGCAATCGTGTATTTATTATTAATTATTGGATTTACATTTTTCTACACATATGCTACATTTAATCCAGCAGAAGTATCTGCTACAATAAAGAAAAATGGAGGATTTATACCAGGAATAAGAGCCGGAAAACCAACTACAGAATATTTATCTTCAATAATATCAAAATTAACATGGTTTGGAGGATTATTCTTAGCAATTATTGCAATATTACCAATGTTTTTAAGATTTACAAATTTAAATATAGCATTTGGTGGTACTTCAATCTTAATTGTTGTAGGAGTAGCTCTAGAAACAGTTCAACAATTAGAATCACAATTAGCTATCAGACATTATAAAGGATTTTTAGAATAAAAAAAGCCAGTTTATACTGGTTTTTTTTTCGAAGAAAAATCAATTAAAAGTTATAATTTTGAAAAGTAAGACATAAAATTTAGTAGGAGGAGTCAAAAATGGAAAATATAGCAAATAAAACAATAAAACAAATATGCTTAGGGGTAGGAGTTGCATTATTATTAACAATAGTCTTATTAATAATATATGCTGTAATTTTAACGTTTACAGAGATAACAGAAGATACTATAACACCTACAATAATAGTAATAACAGGAATAAGCATTTTAACAGGAAGTGTAATAGGAAATAGTAAAGTTACAAAAAATGGAATTATAAATGGAGCATCAGTTGGATTTGTATATGTATTAATAATATATTTAATATCAAGCCTATTAAATTGTAATTTCTCACTACAAATCCAATCAATCATCATGATTATATCAGCAATAATATGTGGTATAATTGGTGGTATTATAGGAGTAAATAAAAAGACATAAATTGATTTAAAACATAGGAATTTTAGTAATAAAACTAAAGATAAAACGCAATTTTTGTCGAATTTTGCGATGAATTTTGTTATAAAAAGTATTGACAAACCATAGATATGAGAATATAATTAATTTAACATTTTCAAAAATATAATTTTATAAGTCACATTATTTTAAAATTGATTTAACAAATTTTTATCTAGGTATATTCATACCCAAAAATTCCAAAATTAAAAATTAATATCTATAAGGAGGAATTATATGTCCAAAAAGAAAAAAATTATTGCGGTAACAGCTATTTTGTTAGCAATATTTGTATCCTTTTTAGGAGGAAAAACATTTTCAAAATATGTAACAGAAGTTAATGGAGTAGGAAATGCAGAAATTGCTTCATGGAACTTTAAAGTAAATGAAAATGAGGAAGAAATTCAAACAATAAAGTTAGCATCTACAATAAATAATGAAACATTAGTAAATAATAAAATAGCACCTGGAACTAATGGAAGTTTTACAATAAAAGTAGATGGTACAGGCTCAGATGTTGGTATTAATTATACAGTAAATGTACAAAATGAAACACAAAAACCACAAAATCTAATTTATACATATAATGGAAAAACATACAACAATATAAGTGAGATTGCAAAAGATGCAAGTGGTATAATTAATGCAAATGATGAGAACAAAGTAAAAGAAATTAAAATCGATTGGTCTTGGAATTATGAAACAGGATCAACAGAAAAAGAAAAAATAGCAAATAATAAACAAGATACAATTGATGCAAAAACAATAACAGATTATTCATTTGATATAATTGTAACAGGAATACAAGTAATACCAAATGCATAAAAAAATATTAAACTTAAAGATAAAATCTAAAAAAGAAAATATTATTTTTATTCTAATTATTTTATTCTCAATAATTGTTATATCTATAAAATTTTTCACAAAAAATTCTCAACCATTTGGAGTTACCATATTACAGGTATCATCAAACAGTATGATGCCAACATTAAAAAAAGGAGATTTTATTATTGTAAAGAAACAAAAAGAATATAACATAGGAGATATTATAACATATGAAATAACAGAAGGAAATAATAAATATTATGTGACACATAGAATTGTAGAAAAAAATGGAAATGAATATAAAACAAAAGGAGATGATAATAACAAAATAGATGATAATAAAATTTTTGAAAATGCTATAAAAGGAAAAATAATATTTCCAAATAGGAATTAATAAGAATTAAATTTAAATAAAAGTAATATCCCTTTTATACATTTATAAGGGGTATTATTTTTTTAGAAAGGTAAAAAAATGAAACTAAAAAAAATAGAAAACAAATCACAAGGAAGATTAAAAAATATAACATATATCCTAATAATTGCAATTATTATAATATTATTTTTTACAGGCTATAGTATAGGAAAAGGCATAAATCAGATAATTGTAAAAGGAAGTACACAAATAGCAGAACCAATTATAGAAATAGAATCAAATCCTAAAATAGATATTACAACAAATGACAAAGAGGGAATATATACATTTTATGTAAGAAATTTTGATGAAAAAAATAAAATATCAGAAAGTAAAATACAATATAGTTTAAAAATACAAGATGACATAGACCAAAGTTTAAAAAATACAATAAAGTATGAAATGTATAAAAATGGAAAATTAATAGACTTAAAAAATCAGGAAACAGAATATATGGAATTAACAAATACATCAAAACAAAATGATAAATATGAATTGAAAATAAAATATGTACATGATTCTAATTTAACATTAAGTGAAATTGTAGGAAGAGTTCAAATAAAAATTCACTCACAACAATTAATAGTTTAGTAAGGAGGCAACAAAAAATATGAAAAAAAAGAAATATATAATTATACTAATAATCATAATTATTTGTATATTACTGTATTTTAATAAATTTAGTATTTATAAAGATTTATATGAAGATATTTTACTATTAACAGAAACTGCTAATAATAAAAAAAATATTTATGATAAAAGTAAAGAACAAAACAGTAATGAAAATGTAAAATATATTTTTAATATCAAATGCAAAGATACTAAACTAAAGGCTGTGAACTTAAGTGATACAATAAAAAAAGAAACTATGGTAAATGAAAAAATAGCACCTGGATTAAAGGGTGAATTTAGCATTGTATTAAATGCAAATCAAGACACAAAATATAATGTAATATTTAATAGTATAAATATAAAACCAAAAAATTTAAGATTTGTAAATGAAGAAACAAAAACAGTAGTCAAAAATCTAGAAGAATTTGAAAAATTGCTTACAGGAAATTTAAAAAAAGATGAAACAAAAACAATAACAATTTCATGGTATTGGCAATATGAAAATACACAAGAAGGAAATAGACAAGATACTATAGATAGCAAAAATATACAGAATTATCAATTTAAAATTTTAGCTTTTGGAGAATCTATAGTTTAAAAAATATATTCAAGCACCTATATATTTAAAGAAAATGAGAAATAAATGAATTTAAAATGAAAGGCGGAATTGAATGAAAAAAATATTTGTTATAATATATATATTTATTTGCTGTATTATGATTAGTACAAATGCCAATGCAAAATACATATATGATGAAATTATAGATGTTGCTGACATAAATATTAAAATTACTGTTCCTAAACTAAGAGTAACAAAATACACTGGAGGAAAGCCGGAATACAACTACAATATTATGTCAGGAAGCGGAATAATACTAAATGTAGAAGCTATAGGAGAAGGATTTGATGAAATGCAAAAAGATAAAATAGAGTGTCTAGTAAATGGAAAAGCAATTGAAGTAGGTAAGATTAGAATTAATAAATTAAAAGATGTAGACGGTGGGAGTGAGTTTTATATAAACATTACAACATTCTACACAGAAGAAGAAGGTATGATAAGTATAGTATTTAAAGAGGGAGCAGTAATAGATAAAAATGGAATTCCAAATAAAGAATTTAGATATGATACAACAACATTTATAAATAAAGGAGCACCTAGTCTTACAATAATACAGAAAAAATTAGAAGATGGAAGTGTAGAGGTTAAAATTATATCAGAAGAACCAGTAAAAGAAGTAGAAAACTGGATAAGAGATGAGACAAATACAACTTTAACTAAAATTTATACAAAATCAACAACTGAAAGAATAGGAGTTCATGATTACGGCGGAAACCTAACAATGGCAGATATTAAAGTAATAATATAGTAATTAAAGTATGGACAAAATTAAAAACTTATGTTATTATAATAACAGTTTAAAATTTGAAATATTATAAAAAATATATTTTCCTTATAGGAAATGAATTTTAGTTTTTTTATATTTTATTGTAAAAGATTCTACATCATCTCCTATAAGGATATGTATAATTAAACATGTAAAAAATATTTTAAATAATGCTAACATATTGGGGCATCGCCAAGCGGTAAGGCAACCGGCTCTGACCCGGTCATGCGTAAGTTCGAATCTTACTGCCCCAGCCAAGAAAAAATTAAAGTGAGGTATATAATGGAAGACGAAAGAAAACAAAAAATAGAATATCTAAGTGAAATAGCAAAAAAAATCAGAAAATCTATAATACAAGAAGTATATTATGGAAAATCAGGTCATATTGGTGGTTCACTTTCTATTGCAGATATAATAACTGTGTTATACTTTGATGAGATGAAAATAGACCCACAAAATCCTAATATGGAAAACAGAGATAGATTTGTATTATCAAAAGGACATTGTTCTCCAGCTTTATATGCCGCACTTGCATACAGAGGTTTTTTTAATATAGAGGAATTAAAAACATTTAGAAATATCAATAGCAATTTACAAGGACATCCAGATAAAAAAAATGTTCCCGGAGTAGATATGTCTACAGGATCTTTAGGACAAGGATTATCTATTGCCAATGGTATGGCATTAGCTGGAAAGATTGATAAAAAAGACTATAGAGTATATTGCATTTTAGGAGACGGAGAGATAGAAGAAGGGCAAATTTGGGAAGCAGCAATGACAGCAAATAAATATAAATTAGATAATCTATGTGTAATTGTAGATAACAATAACCTACAAATAGATGGTACAATAGAGGAAGTAATGAGTTCATATCCAATAGACCAAAAATTCAGAAGCTTTGGATTTGAAATAATAAAAATTGATGGTCATGATATAAATGAAATATTAAATGCATTTGAAGTTGCAAAAAATATAAAAAATAGACCAACATGCATTATTGCGAAAACCATAAAAGGAAAAGGCGTATCATTTATGGAAAATAAAGCAGAATGGCATGGCAAATCACCGAATGAAGAGCAATATAATAAGGCAATGGAAGAATTAAACAAATAATAAAGAAATATAGAATTAAAATTTTTAAAACATAATTATAGTAAAATTATAATATTATACAAGGTAACTCTAGCAAATGCCATCAATGCCAAAAAATACAAAAAAATTATTGACAAAATTGTATAAATATGTTAAAATATATAACTGTAATCCGCTTAGTCAAGGTCATAAAATACTAAGAAATTAGTTACCTTTTTTAAGGATTAGCGAGTATACAAATAAGGGAGGTGCATTTAAAAATGTACGCAATCATTGAAAGCTGTGGAAAACAATACAAAGTAGCAGAAGGAGATGTAGTATTTTTTGAAAAATTAGATGCAGAGGAAGGTAAAAAAGTTACATTCGATAAAATAGTTTTAGTATCTGATAATGGAAAAGTACAAGTAGGAACTCCTTATGTAAAAGGTGTGAAAGTTGAAGGAAAAGTAATTGCACATGGTAAAGGAAAAAAA
>CALXHD010000070.1 GCA_944388015.1 uncultured Clostridia bacterium
TTTGCAATAACTCTTGCTAAATTATCTTTTTTTGTTTCTTTTACTGCAGATACTATAACTGTAGAATCTACTATTCTTGATAATATAACTGAATCTGTTACTAATTCACATGGTGTTCCATCAATTATAATAATATCACATACTTCTTTTAGTTCTTCTAATAAATGGTTCATTTGTGGTGATATTAATAATTCTGATGGGTTTGGAGGAATATTTCCAGCTGGTATAACTAATAAATTACTTATTGGTGTGGTTTGTATATATTCTGTGATATCTTTTTCTTCTCCTTCTTCTAAGTCTATACCTGATAGATAATTAGAAAGACCTGGTCTTGGAGAGATATCAAATATTGAATATAATCTTCCTTTTCTCATATCTGCATCAATTAGAATGACTTTTTTTCCAGCTTGTGCAAATGTTACTGCTAAGTTAGATGACACATAACTTTTTCCTTCACCTGGAAGTGTAGATGTTATTAATAATGTTTTTAGCTTATTTGTAGTATTCATAAATTGTATATTTGTTCTTAATGTTCTAAAAATCTCAGAAATTGGAGATTTAGGATCTCTTTGTACTATCAATTCTTTTTTCATTATTTTCTACCTCCTTTTTCTGGTAAATTTATTGGTATTGCAGCAAGTACTGGTACTTTGAATACTCTTTCTACATCTTCTTGTGATTTAATTGTTGTATCTAGCATATTTGCTATTAAAACATATAAAACTGCTACTACTAATCCAACAAATATAAATATTACAATATCTCTTGTATGGTTTACATTTGAAGGTGTATTTGTAACTTCTGCTTCATCTACTACATAAACATTGCTAATGTTATAGTACTCTTTTATTTTATCTGTAAATACTTTTGCTATTTCATTTGCTATTTTAGCAGCATATATTGCATCTTTATTTGTTACTGTAATTTCTATTAATTCTGTGTCTTTTACTGAACTTACATTAACTCCTTGTCTTATTTCTTCTTCATCTGCATTTATTCCTAAGTTTGCTCTCACTGTTCTTATTACATTTTTGCTTTTTACAAGTTCACTATATGTTGAAACAAGTTTTGAGTTTAGTGTAATTTCTGTAGTTGTAATTGTATCTATATCTTGTGTTTGTGTTCCTGTAGTATTTGATACTTTTGCTAATAATAAAGTTGTTGAAGACTGATATTTGGGTGTTACAAAAGCCATAGTATATATAATACCTATTACCATAAATATTGCAACAATTAAAACTATATGCACTTTTTTATTCCAAAATATTGAAATTAATTCTTTTAAATCTAATTCCTCCATCTATTCTTGTTCCTTTCTGTTTTCTGCTCTAATATTTGTAATTATATTTCCTATAATAATCATTAAAATTCCAATTACAAATAGAATTATTCCTGTATTTAATATATTTTCTAATATATTATTTAAAATATTTTTTATAGTATCTGAAACTGCGTTATTTAATACTAAAATATTAGATACTTTTATTTTAGAATCTATAAAAGATCTTACTATCATGTAGAAAAATCCTGAAGAAGTTAGTGATATTCCTACATGTGCTAAAGTATTTAAAAGATTCTTATAATTACATGCTAAAATTATAAATACACTGACTGCTATACCTATAACAGAAAATTTATTTATTTGTTCTTTATATGTATTTACTTTTCTTACTACATTGTTTATTTGTCCTTCATATTCTGTATGTGACATAGTTTCTTTGTATTGTGCTTCTATTTTGGCTATATATTCTTCTATAGCTTTTTGTTGTGTAGTTGTTAGTTTTATACCACCTAGAGATGTTTCTATATTATTTTTTAGATTTGTTGCAATTTCTTCAGTATTTATTGTGACATTTGTACCATCATATAGGTTGTTAATTATTGTGTTTGTATCTTTTTTTATTTGCTCTGTTGTAACAATATTTTCTATTACACTTTCATCTAAACCTGATTGTCCAATATAATTTTCAAAGCTACTTTGTATTTCTTCTTTTATTTTTTCATAGTAATTTGCTTCGTCTAGTTTCTCTAGCATATATTCTTTATTTAAAATAGTAGAAGAAGCAATATTAAGAATTACAACAGCTATTATACAACATGTGCAAATTACAATTGCTATATATTTTATAATATTTAATATAATTTTCATAGTTAGCTCCTTTCTACTCTTCTAATTCTGCATATACTACATATCTTTGTGTAGCATATCCTATATTATTAAATGGATAGCATGTGTACACCATTAATATTTCCTTCTCATCTTGGATAGGAAGTTTGTCTGTTTCTGTTTCATTAATTAGTTTCATATCATATATCTTGTAATTATATTCTCCATATGTTGTAGTTACTTTTATTTCATTTCCTATTTGTAATTCAGAAAATCTACGAAATACATTTTTAGAATTGTGACCCATATAAATTATAGAACCACCTTCTCCTGGAAAATAACTACCACTTGAATGTCCTACACCTTTTTTTAATATTTCTAGTGTATCTCCATAATATACTGGCAATTCTATACCTATTTTAGGTATTTCTATTGTTGCATATTGTGTTCCATATTCAGGATAGTTTTGTAATCTTTTAGATGATGTATCTATTGTTGTTGGTTTTTCTTCAAATGTTCTATCTACTTTTATTGCGACTTGATTTACTAATAATATGGCTTCATCTATCTTTTGCCCTAAAGATATTTTTATTCCACCTAAAATAATTATAACAATAAATAAAGCAACTATTAAGTTGATAATAGTTGCCTTTATAAATTTTTTCATTCTTATGCTCCAACTTTAGCAAATCTTTTTTTAGCAACAACTGTTATACCTGCAGCTAGGGCAATTACTGCTATTGAAGAAGCAACTAAAACTGTATTTGTATTTCCTGTGTAAGCTAATTTTCCAGTATTTGATAGAGATGCTGTTTCAATTAGTTTACCTTCTGCATTATATACTTCAACAGTTCCTTTGTTGAATACTAATGTTAATCCAATTGTATTTGCAGCTTCTTGTGCTAATGTTTTAATTTGAGCTTTAGCTTCTGCTGATAATTCTTTGTAGTCTTTAACTCCTTCTGCATCCATAATAGCAATTGCTTCATTTACTTTTGCTATTATTGCTGTAGCTTCTTCATCAGAAACTGGGTTATCAGCTAAATATCTTTCTACTTTTACTTTATCTGCAGATGTCATTCCATATACTGATAATTTTGTATAAACGTCATCTGCTAATGTTGCACCTGTTGTAGCATTAACTCCTGTAAATACTAGAGCTACTAACATTACAAATAAAATTGCGATTGTTAATGTTTTTTTCATTTTCCCTCTTCCTTTCCTTTTTAAACTATTGCTATTATACCATTTTTATTTAGCTTTGGCAATAGTTTTTTTATATTTTTTTTAACTTTAATAACTAATAAATAATTTGATTATTTCGTTTTTATTGATTTTGTTCTTATTGCACTAAATATTCCAATTATTGCCAATATAATAACTGCAATTATTATTGTATTTTCTAAACCAGCCTTTGGCAAAGATGTTACTTTTCTAGCACTTGCTGTAGTGTTTGTGCTTATTGCATTTAGGCTATTTGTTGTTTTAGTAGAATTATTTGTTGTGCTATTATTTTTTGAAGCTGTATTTGTTACTTCATTGTTTGTTGTTTCATTAACTTGGTTATTTGCTGTCTCATTTTTGTTATCATCATTTGGTTCTTCTGTTTGTGTTTCTATAGCTATTGTTTTTGTGATATTTGATAAATCTTGTGCTAAAGTTCCACTATTTGATATTCTTGCATTTGTTAATGAGATATTTATTTGATTAGCACTAATATTATCTTTTAATGTAAATGTTAATTGCATCATTTCTTGATTTGAACTAATATTGTCTGTATTAGCTACAATTGCTCCATTTGTATATGATGCTGACCATCCATTTTTTCCTTCTACCTTTACACTTTCTATAATATTTGCATCGAATCCAAGTGTCGCACTATATGCTACTACTTTATCATAGTCATTATCTCCTAAATTTTGTATATTTCCTATATATATTACAGAAGTAAATGTTTTGGTATTTTGCTCTAATTTAGTTGGTGTTGTAAGTGTGACTTCTGCACTTGCTGTACCACTTGTATCTTCAGTAACTGCATTTACCGCTTCTATTTGCATTAATATTAATAGAAAAACTATAATTAGTGACATTACCTTTTTCATCTTTTGCTACCTTCTTTCTACATTTTTCTTTTATATTTTAGCATATGTTTTTTTTCTGTGCAATAGTTTTTATATTACATTTTTGTTACATTTTGTATATTTTTACTTCCATGAAAGTTGTTCTAAAATTAATATTCTAATTCTTATATAGTCATCTATTGAAAGCTCTTTTTCATCACAGTTTGCATCTGCAGATAGTTTTTCTATATCATCTAATTTTCTTAGTCCTAAGAGATATTGTCTCATCCTTGTGAAATCATCTACTGTTACTTGTCCATCTCTTGTTATATCTCCTGCTACAATTAGTGTATATTTTATTCCTGATGATGTGGTTAATATGTCACCTGAAGCTATTATGTCTGTTTGTTTTAGCTCAGTTTTTCCATTATTTCTTGTAATTTTGTAATCTTTTATTATACCTATATTTTTATCAAATTCTTCTTTACTTGTGTTGTATTTTATTTGTTTAATTATTTTTCCATCTACTTTGTATTTACTTTCAGGTCTTTCCATCACTTGGAATTGCATAGTTGTGGCGTTTCCTGCTTTATCTGTAGCTGTTAGCTTATATATTCCTTCCACATTTATTGTTTGACCATTTTTGTAGTTTACTTTTACATTATTTAGGTCTGTGTACTATGTTTGTCCATTTTCCACTCCTGAAATTACAGGCATTGTTTTGTCTATGTTATTTACTGTTGCTGTAATTTCATATTCTGTACTATTTATTATATATTTAAATGTAAATGTTCCGTTTTGTGTAAATGTGTAAGTTTTACTTCCATTATTGTTTGTAACCTGTATGTCTATGTCTGTATTTATTGTTGCTATTACATCTTTGTTTATAAATTCTGTTGTAGAATATGTAATAGTTGGTTTATGTTCTTCTAAATATTTATCTATATATATTTTTGCAAAGTCTTTTGCCCATGTTTCAAGTAATTCACTATGTATGTTTTTACTTACTATTAATCCTGTTTTTATTGGGTTTTCTTCTTCTAAACTGTTTATATATTCTGCTTTTTCGTTATAATCTTTGCTTAATTGTATTATTTTTTCTGGATATATTATTTCTAGCTTTTCATTGTTTTTTATTAATTTTTCTGTTTCTTCTATTTGTTTTTTGGCTTTTTGTATGTCAACATTGCGTTCTATAGCTGTTACTGTTACTAAATCTTCATATGATTTTCCTATGTCTTCTAGTGTATCTAACATTGAACTTAGTTTTACATATTCTATATTTAGCTTATTTTCTTTTACTGCTTTTATTAATTCTGTTCCTATATTATAGTGTTTTTGCATTTCTTGTATTGCTGTTTCTTGAGATATTTGTGTTTGGTTTACTAAGTTTTGCATATAATTTTTTTGAACATTTATATTTGCTTGTATTGTAGGCACATTTGTTAATTCTGTTTTGTATTTTTCTTCAAATTCTTCATATTTTTCAAGTGCTGTGTTTGATATTGCTTGGTTATAATATGATGTTTGAATATTGTCTAAATATACAGGTGATGATGTTATTGTTATTGTACCATTTTGGTTTTGTATTTCTTTTCCATATAAGTCTGTTGCTGTAAAGTCTTTATATTCTAATGTTATATTTTTTGTATTGTCTTTTGCCCATGTTATAATTTTGGGTTTTCCGTCTTTGTTATATACATGTGCTTCTAATCCTTCTGCTAGATTTATTGTTCCTATATATTCTGATCCATTTGTGTTTTGATAGTAATTTTTCATTGCATAATATGCTGGTTTTGGAGTGTAGTCGTAATTTAAAATTCCATAGTTTTGATTAGCAACTTCACTATTATTTCCATAATTTCTTACGTTATATATACAAGCTGACTTCACATCATATTTTTTTAAAATATTCGTTTGTGTAACTAATTTAATAGCTTGCATTTCTTCTGTCATTCCCCATGGTTGATGTGTTGATGTGCCATATTCAGTTATATATGAATATATAAAACCTCCATTTTCATTAAATAAACTTTTATGCTCATCTAATTTTTTATATAGTAATCTATTTGTAACATCTTGCTTTTCTACATCATAGGGATGATATGAAAATGCATCTGAATATATATACCCATTATTATTTATTAGAGAATTAAAAAAGCTTATTGTTTCCACCTTTGAGCCATCAGAAGTATCGGTTGCCCCTGAAAGTATCTTTATGTTTGGATTTATTTGTTTTAACGCTTTAGATGCTGCTTCAACGGCTTTAGAATACCATAATATGTCATCCTCAGTGGTGTAAACATTATTTGGTTCATTCCAAATTTCATATTCTAATATTTGTGGATATTGTTTTGCAAATACTGTAATAAATTCTACGTATTTATCTATTTCTTCTTGTGATGAAATTTTATTATCATCTCCTGCATATTCTCCAGGTCCATACATTATCGGTATAACTGAAATTCCATCTTCATAACATTGTTTTATCCATTCATCATATCTAGAAAAACTATATTGTCCATTTCCAGCTATAATCCATTTCCATAAGCAATCATCTCTTACTTTTTTTATTCCTAATTGTTTTACTAGTTCTAAACTTTGTTTTCCGTCTATTCCGTATGCAAAATGTGTAGAAACTCCATAGTTTTCACATTCATCTAAAAACTGTTCTTGATATGGTATTACATAATATACTGTTTGTGTTCTTTGATATTTAAAAATATTATTATCTTGTAATATCATAATATATAAATTGTTTTTTCCTTCTTTTGTAAAATATTCAGAAATATTTATTGTATCTTCTATTTTATTTGTATTTTTATATTCTATTTTATTTATTTCTTTATTATTTATGTAAAACACAATATCATAGGTGGAATTTATGTCTAAATTATTTACATTAAATTTAACATTATACTCGTTGCCTTTTATAAATACGCTTGTATCATTTTCAAAACTTATTTCATTTATTGCTTCATCTATTCCTTCTTCTGCATATAAGCTCGAAAGTTCTATGTTTGTTAATACAATTTGAGTCGATTGATATGCTGTAATTACTGCAAAGATGGTTGCAAATATTATTAAAAATATTGTAAGACGTATTTTTATTTTTTCATATTTTTCTTTAGACAATCTTTCTTTTATTTTCTTCATAGTTTTCCTTTCTTATTTTATTGCATGGAATTTCTACTTTTTTATATATAATCTTATTAATTGTTTTAACATTTTTATT
>CALXHD010000071.1 GCA_944388015.1 uncultured Clostridia bacterium
AATAATTTGTTTAAATTACTTATAAATTGATAAAAAACTCAAATTTCATTAAGTATGAAACTTAATAAAAATTTTAAAAAAGATATTATAAAAATACTAAAACTTGCACAAAATACAAAAAGAAAAGCAGAAAATAATATTGAAGTTTGAAACGTATTGTTATATAATATCAAAAAACAAGAGAAAAGGAGAAAGAGAAAAATGAAGAAAGTAAAAGGAAGTAAAGGAATAACATTAATAGCATTAGTGATAACAGTGATAGTATTATTAATTTTAGCAGGAATAACAATATCAGCATTATCAGGAGAAAATGGAATAATACAAAAAGCAGTAGAAGCAAGAACCCAAACAGATATAGCAAATGTAATAGAACAAGCAAGATTAGATATAACAGAATTACAAATGGACAAATTAGGAGAAGATATCACAGAAGAAGAATTAGAAACAATATTATTAAAATATGGAAGCTTTGAAGAAAGTGAAAAAGAAAAAGATATATTAGATAGAATATTAACAACAGAAAAAGGGAATAAAATACAAGTATCAGAAATTTATGAAGGAAACATTAAATCGGAAGGTGGAGTACCAATAAAGATAAAAGTAAATACAGGAGAAGATGGGCATGTAGTACTTCCAATAAGTAAAGAAGAAGATTGTGTAATAGATTGGGGAGATAGTACTACAACAACAGCAAATAAAGGAAATAAAAAAGAAAAAATAAAAATAGCTTCAGTAAATAATAACATAAGTGTAGCAGCAACTTCATTACCTGATGGCTTAGAACACACATATACGGAAAAAAATGTAGAAAAAACAGTGACAATAAGTGGTAGTGTTAAATCAATAGGTGCTAAAGTAAATTTTACAAGAAAAAATATACTAGAAATAGAGCAATGGGGAGAGACAGGACTTGAGGAAGTAGATTTGACTAATTGTACAAATTTAAGAAAAATAGCAAGTCCAAGTAAAAATAGTTTTGCAAATCTACAAAATTATGAAAGTGAAGAAGAGCCATGGGTTAATTCATTGCAATTTAAACTATATGCATGTACATCATTAACAGAAATACCATCAGATTTATTTAAATATTGTAATAATGCCATTGGATTTAGTAGTACATTTGCAGACTGTACAAATTTAACAGGAAAACCAATAGAACTATGGACAAGAGGAGATAATAGTGAAGAAAATAAATATGAAGGAAATCCTGATGGAGAAGGTTGTTATTACAATTGTACTAACCTAGATGGTTATGAATCAATACCAACATATTGGAGAAAAGAAGCATGAAACCCTCAGTAACTATTTCCAAATAAGAATAAAATAGTTTCTAGATAGCATTAGAATAGAGAATAAGTAAGATTATAAATCAAGCCTCAAAGAAATAAAAGAAAATATTATTAACACAAAATATTAAATCTGTAAAAATATATAATAAACCAAAATAATATGTAGATAAAGGAGTTTTCGTTTATGGAAGCTCCTTTTAAAATATGTTACAGTTGTAAAATATATTAAATTTTACTAACGTAAAATTGGCACAGAACAAATTAACAGAAAACCAACGAGAAACAAAAAAGAATTTATTAAATAATATTCTATAAATGAATTGAAGCAGAAAATATAAAAAAATTTGTAATATGATTGAGAAATAAAAAGAAATATGATATAACATAAAACAAGGAGGTAAAAGAAAATGAAAGGGAGAAGAATACAAAGAAAAAATAAAGAAAACAAGGTAATATCAAATAAGAAAAAAATAGTACTAATAATAACAATACTAATTTTATTAGTAATAACAGCAGTAATAGTATACTTTATTCTAAAACCTAGAATAAAAAAAGAAGTAATTATAGAATTAGGAGAAACACAGCAATTACAAATTGAACAATTTTTAGAAGATGAAAAATACAAGGACAAAGCAACATTTATAACAGACACTGCACAAATAGATTTAAGTAAAACAGGAGAATATGACATAAAAATAAAATATAATGAAAAGGAATTCTCTGTAAAATTAAAAGTACAAGACACAAAACCTCCTGAAGTAGAATTTTAAGATATAGAAAAACCAATGGGATATGAACTAAATGCAGAAGACTTTATAAAATCAAAAACAGATGCAAGTCAAATGACAGTAACAATACAAAATGCTGAAAATGTAAATACACAAGAATTTGGGGAATATACTGTAAATGTAAAAGTGGAAGATGAACATCAAAATAAAACAGAAAAAGAATGCAAAATAACAATTACATATATAAAAGAAGAATATAATCTAGAATTAGGAACAAAACTTACAAAAGAAGACCTTATATATGATATAGAAAAAGCAGGAGGAGCTATAAACCAAGCAGATATTGATGATATAAATGGCAAAGAACCTGGTGAATATGAATTACATGCAACATATAATGGGGTGGAAAAAACAGTTAAAATAAAAGTGCAAGATACAAAACCACCTGAACTAAACTTAAAAGACATAACAATATATGTAGGAGAGCAAATTCAAAACCTAAAACAATTTATAGTATCTGTAACAGATGCAAGTGAAGTAACAACAAATATATTAACAACACCTGACTTTTCAAAACAAGGAGAACAAGAAATTACGGTAGAAGCAGTAGACAAATATGGAAATAAGACAACTAAAACAGCAAAACTAAATATAGTACAAGATACAACAGGACCAGTAATTTCAGGTTTAACAGATATTACTATTACAAAAGGTGGAAGCATTGATTACAAAAAAGGAGTATCTGCAACAGATGCAAAAGATGGAACAGTAGAGTTTAATGTAGATAGTAGTAGTGTTAATATACAAACAGCAGGAACATATTATGCAACTTATACAGCTAAAGACAAATCTAATAATACAACAACAAACAAAAGGAAAATAGTTGTACAAAATTCAGCAAGTGATGTATATCAAAAAGCAGATGAAATAATGGCAAAAGCAACAAAAGGAGTATCAGGAACAGCAAACAAAATTATAGCTGTTAAAAATTACATACGTAAAAATGTAAAATATAGTCACAAAACAACAAAAGGAATAGAAAAAGCAGCATGGCAAGCATTTACAACATATGATGGGGACTGTTATATACATGCAGCAGCAACACAACTAATTTTAACTAGAATGGGAGTAAAAAGTATAATGGTAAATGCACTAGACTACACACATTATTGGAACTTAGTATATATAAATGGAAAATATAGACATATAGATCCAACACCAGGATGGGCATATGATGATGTGGATTTTATGGATGATGCAAAAAGATTAGAAACATTAAGAAGAATTCAAGGATATGGATATAGAGATTGGGATAGAAGCAAATTCCCAGCAGCAAATTAAGAAAAATTTAATTATAAATTTTAAATAACACAAGTAAAAGGGGTAAAATATGGAGCTAATATCAGGAACAATATTTGCAATTATGCTAATAACAGTAATTTTATATTATACTCTACCAAAAAAAGCAAAGCCATATGTATTACTATTAATAAGTATTGTAGTATATGCAAGTTTTGGTAAAAGTAGCATATTTTTCATAATATTTAGCACAGTTACAACATATTTAGCAGGAATATTATTAGAAAAAACAAAATACAGAAAAACTATTTTAGCAATCACAATAATTATAAATACTTTAATTTTAGTTGTATTAAAAAATGGACTATTTGTAAAAGATATAATAATACCAATAGGAATTTCATATTATACATTTCAAGTAATATCATATATTATTGATATATATAGAAAAAAATATGAGCCACAAAAAAATATTGCAAAATACTTTTTATATACAATGTATTTCCCATACCTATTTATAGGACCAATAAACAGATATGATAAAATACAAGAACTACTATATAAAACAGATAAAAAATTTAATATTAGTAAAGCATTTAATGGATTAATAAGAATGTTATGGGGAATATTTAAGAAAATAGTAATAGCAAATAGAATACAAATTATAATTTCAGCAATAACACAAGATGTAGCAACATACCAAGGAGCATATGCATTATTTGCCATGATATTATATTCAATAGAACTATATTGTGACTTTAGTGGAGGAATAGATGTGGTAATAGGATTTTCAAAAATATTGCAAATAAACTTGTTAGAAAACTTTGATAATCCATATAAATCACAAAATATACAAGAATTTTGGAGAAGGTGGCATATAACACTAAGTTCATGGTTTAGAGACTATGTATATATACCACTTGGTGGAAGTAGATGTGGAAAACTAAGAACAAATATCAATGTTATAATTATATTTGTATTATCAGGACTTTGGCATGGTACACAATACATTTTATGGGGATTATTACATGGAATATTTTTAATTTTGGGAAAATTTATAAAAACACCATGGAAAATAATAAACACAATATTTACATTTTTAATAGTATCTATATTATGGTCATTTTTTATATGGCAAGATGCAGGAACAGCATGTACAATGATGTTATCAGTATTTACAAAATTCAATTATGCAGATTTAATACAAAATATTTTAAATTTTGGATTAAGTATAGCAAATTATATTGTATTAATAATTTCGGTTATAGCAGTTATTATATATGACTTTAATAAAACAAAAATAAACAGTAAAATAAAAGCCATGAAAACAGAAACAAAATTAATACTATTAATATCAATAATATTTATAATATTAATATTTGGAACATATGGAATTGGATTTGAGGCAAGTGAATTTATATATAACAAATTTTAGCTAAAAACAAAGGGAAGATGTATATGAAAAAATTCTTTAAAACAGTAAAAATAATAGCAATAATAATAGTTGCAATAATAATTTTCTATATACTAAATAAATTATTAACACCAAAATACATGACAGATTTAGTAGAAGGAAGCATGATTAGTCAATATTATAGAGAACCAAAAAATCATGAGGTAATATTTATTGGAGATTGTGAAGTATATGCAAACTTTTCACCAATGGTGTTATATGAAGAAGAAGGAATAACATCATATGTTAGAGGCTCATCACAACAATTAATATGGCAATCTTACTACATTTTAAAAGAAACATTAAAATATGAAATACCAAAAGTAGTAGTATTTAATGTAAATTCCATGAGATATAGCGAGCCTGTAAGTGAAGCATATAATAGACTTACATTAGACAAAATGAAATGGTCAAAAGAAAAATATGAAATGATAAAAACATCAATGTTAGAAGAAGAAAATATGTTATCATATATATTTCCAATTTTAAGGTATCATGATAGATATGATAAATTAACAAAAGAAGACATAACATATTTATTTAAAGAAAAAGACAATACATATCAAGGATTTTTAATAAATAAAAATATAAAACCAGTGCAAAGCTTACCAACAAAAAGACCACTAGCAAATTATAAATTTGAAGATATAGATTATGAATATTTACAAAAAATCCTAGATTTATGCAAACAAAATAATATAGAATTATTACTAATTAAAGCACCAAGTGTTTATCCATTTTGGTATGATGAATATAATAAGCAAATAGTAGAATTTGCACAAAAAAATAATATAAATTTCATTAATTTTCTTGACAAAGTAGATGAAATTGGTATAGATTATACACAAGATACATATGATGGAGGTTTACATCTAAATTTAACAGGAGCAACAAAATTAACAAAGTATTTTTCAAAATATTTAAAAGAAAATTATGAACTTACAGATTATAGAGAAAATTCAGATGTAGATAAAATATATCAAGAAAAATTAGAAATGTATCATAAAGATATAATGTAGAAAGGGAGTAGTATAAATGAATAAAAAAGGAATTATAATTGCAATTATTGCAATAATAGTAATAGTGGTTATAGGAATATGTGTATTTATGACACAAAATAAAGAAACCAAGCAAGTAGTTGCAGAAAATGATGTGCAAGAACAATCAAATAATGAAACACAAAATACATATGAGTTTAAAGATGGTGATAAAGCCATCAGCTTAAATTCAAATTTTGCAGAATTAAATATGCCAAAAGAAAACAATTATTATGAAGTTCAAAGTTGTGCATTTGATGGAATGGATAAGATATATACATATGATCATTATGAAATAAGAACATATCCTGATGGTGAAACAGATAAAGTAGCATCTATATATTTTTTAGATGAACAAGTACAAACACAAGAAGGAGTAAAAATAGGAGACAGCTTTGAGACAATGGTAGAAAAATATGGAGAAAATTACGAAAATTTAGATGCTAAATATATATACACAAAAGAGAAAACTCAAATTAATTTTATAATAACAGATAATGCAATTACAAGCATAGAATATACATATATAACAGACTAAAAAAATTTATAATTCGCTAACATTTTATTTATAGTTTTAGCTAATAATATTTATTATTGCTATATAAATTCCTTAGTGAAAATTATATATTATACAAAAGAACTTCAGTAATATTAATTTATATTGATTTATTGAGGTTTTTTGTAAGTACTGAAGGGAGTAAGAAAAGTGCCAAGAAAAAAGAAAACTAGCTTAGAACCAGAAATAGAAGAAAAATTAAAATATATAGGACTATCATTAGACAAAGTGCCAAAAGAACTATTGGAATTTGAACCTTTAAATTATAAAATACCAAAACAGTATGAAGAAAAGACATATAAACAATATAGATATATACCAGTAGAAAAAATACAAATATTATTATCACCAACAAATAGATTAGAAAATATAGAAGAAAAATATTCAAAAGCAAGACCTTTGTCAGACTACTTAGATAGTAAAAATGAAGAAAATATTTTAAGACATACTGTGTTTTTAAATATGTTAAAACAGGTAACAGTAAATGAAATATTAGAAATAGAAAAAGAACAAGCAGAACTTGCAAAAAACATACCATTTGGTATAAAATATCCAAGTAATTATTTGTGGCAAATATATTATTCAGAAGAAACAGACAAATATTTTATGCTAGTTCCAACACAAGATAGCAATTATTCAGCATTTTTTTATTTACTAAAACAAAAAATTGAAAAAAGAAAAAATGCAAGCATATTTGTACCAATAAATGATGTAGAATACTCGAAAAAATACTTTAGTAAAACAGGATTTGAAGATATAGAAAATTATTTATGG
>CALXHD010000072.1 GCA_944388015.1 uncultured Clostridia bacterium
CCAAGCTCAGACTTCGTAGGCCTGCATTCTATCCAGTTGAACTATAGCCGCGTATGTAATTATTATAAAACAATTTTTACAAAATTTCAATTAGTATTATAATTAAAATTAAGCATTTGTGGGGGCATCGTTGGGGGAACAACAAAAAACCAACTCCCAAACCTGCCTATATATCAATAGCTTTCGCTATTATCGACTGACGGTTCGTAGCCTGCCATTCTATCCAGCTAAACTACAGGCGCATATATAATAGTTTAAAAGTATACATACATGCTTAAAAGATATGTTACTTAAATTCAGATGAATATGTAAAATCAATACATATTATACATTAATTTAAAAAAAAATTCAATAATTAAATAAAAATTTTATCACATTATTGTTACAGTTCACCCACAATTCTTTTAAATAACTAATATTATCCAAGTCAACTGTATCATATTATTATTGTAGTCAAATGAAAAAGTAACTTCAATCCACTATATAAAATTATACAGCTAACATTTACACCTATTTTTAATAATAAAACAACAAGTAATTAATAATAAAAAATCGTAATCAATTAAAAAGATTTAAATACAAGTATAAAATTGACATAATATTTAAAAGATAGTATAATTATATAAGTATCATTACTAACAAAACAACAATGCTAGAACTATAAACTTAGGTTCTAGCATTGTTTTATCTGTTAGAAAAATAAAATCGTTGCAAATTATAAGACTTTCCATTTGTTCCCCATCAGAAAAGCCATACAGGCTTTTTTAATCACATCAAAAAACCTATAACACCAAAAACAATAAAAATAATATTAGACACAATATCAATATATTCCTGCTTAATATAATTACTTATAAATTTACCAAACAAAATAGCAACACTATTACTACAAACCATACCAACAATAGAACCTAAAACTAAAGAAACTCTATAAAAAGGATATTGAATACCAAGTCCCAAAGAAGCCAAAAAAGTCTTATCACCAAGTTCACCAACAAAAATACTAAAAGCAATAATAAAAATATAATTAAAACTCAAAACCCTATTTTTAAAAACATTACCAAAACCATCAAAATTATGTAAAAATTTAGTAAATTTAAACTCAAAACCTTTTTTATCCAAATAAATCTTAAAAAAACCAAAACAGCCAAAAAGTATAAACAAAACATAAGAGAAATAAGACAAATAAATACGATACTGGTCATTAATAAGACTTAAATAACTACCAAATAAAATAGCCAAACCATGACTAAAAAAAGTACCTAAAGCCACACCAAATAAAATACTAGAAGCCTTAAGCTTATTACAAAAAGAAAGCACAATTAATTGAGTTTTATCACCAAGCTCAGAAACAAAAATCAAAATAAAAGCAATAAAAAACGTATAGAAAAACTCCATAAGCTCCTCCATCATAAAAAAACTCTTATACAATAATATGAAACAGTAAAAAAAATATGAACAAACTAACAAATATTAAAACTCAACAACAGTTGCAAAATATATAAATCTTTTAAATAACTAACATATGCAAATGAACTAAATCCAACAAATGTGAAATCTTTGTGAAAAACTTTACATTAAAAAAATAAAATGATATGATACTAGGGAAATAAGCAATAGGAAAACTAATATAAAGTAAGGAGGAATAACCGTGATAGAGGTTAAAAATGTAACGAAAAAATACGGAAAGGTAGTAGCCGTAGACAATATCAGCTTCACAATACAAGATGGAGAAATTATAGGACTACTAGGTCCAAATGGTGCTGGAAAAAGTACAACAATGAACATGATAACAGGATACATTGAACCAACAGAAGGAACAATAATAATAGACAATTATGACATATCAAAAAGACCAAAAAAAGCAAAAAAAGAAATAGGATATATGCCAGAGGGAGTACCATTATACACAGACATGACAGTAAAAGAATTTATAACATATATGGCAGAAATAAAAAAAATAAACAAAAAAGAAAGAAAAGAAAAAGTAGAAAAAATAATTGAAGAAACAGGATTAAAAGAAGTAGAAAACAAAATAACCAAAAATCTATCAAGGGGATACAAACAAAGAGTAAGCTTAGCAGGAGCATTAGTAGGAGAACCAAAAATCCTAATATTAGACGAACCAACAGTAGGACTTGATCCAAAACAAATAACAGAAATAAGAAAACTAATAAAAGACTTAGGAAAAAAACATACAGTTATATTAAGTTCACACATATTATCAGAAGTAAGCCAAATATGCCAAAAAGTAATAATAATAAATAAAGGAAAAATAGTAGCAATAGATACACCAGAAAACTTAGAAAATAAAGTATCAAACAAAAACAGTTTATATGTAACAGTAGAAGATACAGAAAACAAGATTGAAAAAGTAACAAAAAAAATAGCAGAAATAACAAAAATAGAACTAGTCAAAGAAAATGAAGACAAAACAAAAGAATACATAATAGAATCAAACTTAGATACAGACTTAAGAAAAATATTATTCCAAGAATTTGCAAAAGAAAACATAACAATATTTGAAATGAAAAAAGCAGACACAACACTAGAAGACGCATTTATGAAACTAATAGAAGGGGGTAATTAAACCATGTGGGCAGTTATAAAAAAAGAATTAAAATCATATTTTACAACCCCAATAGGGTATGTATTCATAGGAGTATTTTTGATAGCATTTAGCGTATCATTTTACTTTACAGTAATAGGATACGGAAATATAAATTTTGAATACATATATTTATCACTACCAACAATACTAGTATTAGCATTTATAATACCATTATTAACAATGAGATCAATAGCAGAAGAAAGAAAAACAGGAACAGAACAACTATTACTTACATCACCATTAAGCATAACAAAAATGATATTAGGAAAATTTATAGCAGCAACAATAATAGTCGTAATCACAGAAATATGTACATTAATGTATTTTGCAATAATATGTCATTACGGAATGCCACATATAACAACAGCATTAGCAACAATGTTAGGATTCTTACTATTTTGTATGTCATATATATCATTTGGAATATTAGCATCAAGTATAACAGAAAACCAAATAATAGCAGGAATAATATCAATAGGATTTTTTATAATAACATGGGTATTGCCAGACTTTAATGAAAACTTATCAGGATTTTCATTTATTAACATGTTCTATAAATACACACAAGGACAAATTGATATAGCAGACACAGTTACATTTATAACATTTACCATAACCTGCATACTTCTAACAATAACATTTATGCAAAGAAGAAAAAGTGTAAAATAAGGAGGAAAAGAAAATGGCAAAACAAAAAGAAAAAAAGCAAAAAGATCCAAAAATAAAAAATGACAAAAAAGATAAAAGCCTAACAACAAAAAAAGAGAAAAAAACAAATAAATTTATAGAAATCATAAAGAAGAAATGGCTAATAGATGGAACAAAAACAACGATATTAGTATTAATAATATTAGCAATATTTTTTGGAATAAATTACGCAATGCAAAAAATAGACCCAGCACCAATAGACTTAAGCCAAGAACAGCTATTTACTTTAACAGATGCAAGTAAAGACAAAATAAAAAACATACAAAAAGAAGTAAAATTATATTTTGTTGAATATAGTGAAGATGACACAACATTAGACTTAGCAAAGCAATATACTAAAGTAAATAATAAAATAACAGCAGAAGCAGTAAAAGCAAATGACAGACAAGATTTAGTACAAAAATATGGAATCGAAACAGGATCAACAGGAATAATAGTAGAATGTGGAGATAAATACAAAGTACTTAGTTCAGACGAACTAGTAACATATGACTATTCTACATATGAAACAATAAGCATAGCAGAAGAAAAATTAACATCTGCAATACAATCAGTAGTTACAGATGAAGTACCAAAAGTATATTTTGTAACAGGATATTCAAATATGACACTAACAAGTGGACTACAATATTTAAGTATGTATCTAGAAAATGAAATAAATGATGTTGAATCAGTAGACTTATTAACAACAGGAAAAGTGCCTGATGACTGTGACACATTAGTAATAGTAAATCCAACAGAAGATTTTGAAGATACAACAGCACAAGAAATAATAGACTATATAAATAGAGGAGGAAATATTCTATGGTTTCAAGCAGCAACAGCTCAAAAATTAGACTTACCAAATGTAAACAAAGTGCTTGAAGTCTACGGAATTAACCCATTTGAAACAGGAATAATAGTAGAAACAGACACAAGTAAAATGATAGCAAACTATTCAGACTTAATTATACCTGAAGTACAATATTCTGATATAACAAGAAAAATACAAAATTCAGAAGGTGTAATATTTATGGATGCAACAAAAATAAATGTTGCAGACTCAGATAAACTAGAAGAACTAAAAGTAGAAGAAACACCATTACTAACATCAAGCGAAAAAAGCTATTTCAGAACAGATTTCTTAAATACACAAAATGAAAATGAAGAAGACACACAAAGCTATACAGTAGGAACTTTAATGACTAAAACAATAAAAGAAGCAAATGAAGAAACAGGAGAACAAGCACAAACATCTAAATTAGCGATATATGGAGAATGTTACTTCATGTCAGATTTACCACTAGACTCAAGCTCATCAACACCAATAATACAATATAGACAAAATAAAGATTTAGTACTAAACTCAATAGCATATCTAGTAGATAGAGAAGAAGACATAACAGTAAGAAAAAGTACAGGAACAGTAACATATACAGCAACAGAAACAGAAAATAGAATAATTTTAGCAATCATATTTGCAGTACCAGTTATAATCATGATTATTGGTATTGTAGTATGGATCAAAAGAAGAAGAAGAAAATAAAGAATAATAAATAAAAAAACCTCATAATATAAAATGAGGTTTTTATTATGGATAAAAATATAATAAAAATAGCTCTTGTAATAATAGGAGCTATAATAGGAGCAGGATTTGCTTCAGGTCAAGAAATATATATTTTCTTTTTCTCTTATGGAAAAGAAGGAATTTTAGGAATAATAATTTCATGCACATTACTAGGAATAACAATATACAAATCACTAAAAATAATATTAGAAAATAACATAGAAAACTACAAAGAATTTTTAGAATATATAATAAATATAGACAATAAATCAAAAAAATACATAATAGATGTAATAAATATAATAATTAATATATTTATATTAGTAACATTTTTTATAATGATATCAGGATTTGGTACATATTTAGAACAAAGCATGTCAATTCCACAAATTAAAGGAAGTATAATATTAGCAGTATTATGTATAATCACATTATCAAATGAGATAAAAGGAATAATAAAAGTAAGTGAATCAGTAGTACCAATTTTAATAATATTTATAACAATAGTAGGTCTACAAAGCTTAAATTATATAGATATACCAAATATAACAAAATACATAATAAAAGCAAAACAGACAAACTGGATTATAAGTAGCATATTATATGCAAGCTATAACACTATATTATTAATACCAACATTAATAAGTATGAAAAAAATACTTAATAAAAAAACAATAGGGAAAATATCAAGTATAGTAACAATAATAATAACAATTTTAGCAATATCAATATATATTTCAATGATAAAAATAGATGTAAACATAAACAACTTAGAAATGCCAATAACATACATAATATCACATCAATTTCCACATCTGAAAATAATTTATGGAATAGTAATATTAGCATCAATACTAACAACAGCAATATCTTTAGGAAGCGGATTATTACAAAATATTACAAAAGAGAAAAAAATAAAAAAGACAATTTTAGTGATAATATGTATAATATCAATCCCAGTTTCACAAATAGGATTCTCAAACCTAATTGGATATCTATACCCAATATTCGGATATCTAGGAATCATACAAATAATATTATTAAGCTATAAAACACAAATAAAAAACTCTTAAATTTAATTACAATATTTTAATTAAATTTAAGAGCTTTTATATTTCAAATTAGCAAAAAATCAGCACTTTACAGGCGATTTTATTAAGTATATAACTTAATAAAATTTATCATATCTAAAATATAACATAAAAGCTAAATTTGTGCAATACAAAAATTTAAAAAAAATAAATAAAAAAAATAAAAAAATCGTAAAACATGCTAAAAATAAGCAAAAAAAGCACCCGAAATACCTAATACAGTAACATGTATGTGGTCAACATATCAAGAATGTACAAATTTACAGGAAGGAAAAGTAAGTGGGTGTTCAAAAAATTTGTGGAACTGTTTTATGGGATGTACTAATCTTGTAACATCACCATTTTTACCGGATTCGGTTGAAAATATGATGCAAATATTTTATAATTGCACATCATTAACAAGTATAAATGAATTTCCAGAAAATGTTACAAATTTAAATTGTGCATTTCAAAATTGTACTAATTTAGAGTATGTAGGAACCATAAAAGATAAAGTTATAAATATGGAAAGTGCATTTTTTCATTGTACAAAATTGAAGAAGATAACTAATATTGGTAAAAATGTTATTACCTTAGCTCATACATTTGAGCAATGCAGCAATCTAATCGAAGCACCTATAATAGAGGATAAAGTCATAGATATGGAGGCTACTTTTTCTGGATGTAGCAGTCTGATAGAAGCACCGGAAATTCCAGAAGGAGTAAAAATAATGAGATCGACATTTAATGGATGTAGTAATTTAATAAAACCGCCATCAATGATACCAGAAAGTGTAATAAATATGATTAGTACATTTTGGAATTGTAATAGGTTAGAAGGAATTTTGAAAATTAATGCTAACTTAACTAGCAAAATTGCTGAAGATACAGAGAATAAAGGAATTGTTGGAAAAACATACTACAATGAATGCTTTACTGGTGCATCAATTAATGGAGAAGGTCTAGTAATAAGTACAACAAATCTTCAATTGAAAGAAAATGAATATGAAATACTAAAAAATATCGTAAATACAAAGAGTTATTCATCAAATATTACGATACAATATTAAATTATGTACTAAATGCCGTGGTGCGACTGGGAGCCGCACAAACTGAAAAACTAGCACTTATTATACATTTTACGAATGTAGTAACTTGCAAAAAGTAACTTCATAAAATAATATTATAAAATTGTA
>CALXHD010000073.1 GCA_944388015.1 uncultured Clostridia bacterium
AAGTGTTCACTACATAGTTTTATTATTTCTACTTGGAATAATATGCTTTTTTGTGAAGACCATTTCATATCATTCTCTAATTTTGATAAATCTGTAATAATGTATAATAATCTTTCTTTTGTAGTACCTTCTGCTAATGCTTTTATTTGTTCTAATTCATCTTTGCTATATATATCAAGTTTATTTGTTGCTTTATATACTAAAATATCTTTTACGTATTTTATAATCTCCCATAGTAAATTATTTAAGTCTTTTCCCTCATTAAGAACTGTATCTACTGCTTTTATTGCTTCATCTACATTGTACTCTAAAAAGGCTTTTACTATACTATGAATATATGTCAATTTTGGAATTCCTACTAAGTCTTTTATTTTATTTTCATCTATGTTAGTTTCTCCATCTTGCAAACATCTTTCGAGTATACTTAACGCATCTCTCATTGCTCCTTCAGAAAGTATTGCTATTAGGTTTAGTGCTTCTTCTGTTATTTCTATGTTACTTTCTTTTGCAACATATTCTAGTCTTCTAATTATATCTGTATTTGATATTTTTTTAAAATCAAATCTTTGACATCTTGAAAGTATTGTAGCTGGCAATTTTTGAGGTTCAGTTGTAGCTAAAATAAATTTTACATGTTCAGGTGGTTCTTCCAATGTTTTTAATAATGCATTAAATGCACCTGTTGAAAGCATATGTACCTCATCTATAATATATACTCTATATTTTGCTTTTGTTGGTAAAAAATTAACTTCTTCTCTAATACTTCTTATATCCTCTACACTGTTATTTGATGCAGCATCCATTTCAACAATATCTGTAAGTGATCCATTTAATGCAGATTTACAGATTTCACATTCATTACATGGTTCTCCATCCTTTGGATTCAAGCAATTTATAGCTCGTGCTAAAATTTTTGCAGATGATGTTTTTCCTGTACCTCTTCCTCCATTAAACAAATATGCGTGTCCAACTCTATTTGCTATAATTTGATTTCGTAATGTTCTAGTGATATGTTCCTGTCCAACCATTTCGCCAAATGTCATAGGTCTAAATTTTCTATATAATGCTGTATACCCCATATTATCACATCCTCAATTCAAAAATGGTAGATAACTTAATCTCTCTATAGAGAGCATTCCACATAAAAGTATCTATTTATTGCTGCTTCCTTCCGGACCTGACAAGGTTCATAGGCTTTTATTGGATACTCTCTATACAAAGATTAAATTACATACCATTTGTATTATATACTTAAAATTAGTTTTTTGCAATATTTTTTCTAATTTTTTATACGTTTAAATACAAAACTTTGCATATCTGTAAATTCTTTTGATGCTGTTCCTTGCTCAATAACTCCATCTAATGGTAAATCCAATGTTATTACTGATTTATAAATTTTTCCTGAATCTAGTGTTATTATCAAATCAAATTTCACTTTACATTTTAATTGTTCTAAAGTAACATTTGCTTTACTTAGTAACTCATTATAATTTATCTGTTCATCATTTGAAACATATTCTGCTATATTATTATTGGCAACTCTAAAAGTAAGAGTTCCTCCCTGATTTGTTATTACTAAATTTTTCATATCTGTATTTTCTTTTACAGTATATGTTAAACTTTGCACACTATATTTATCTTTATTTGAAAAAATAACATTTGAATTTTCTGTATCAGGTTTATATAATTTTAATTCTCCTTTTTCATTTTCTTTTGATAATTCTACATTATTTATTTCTATTTGTTTAATTGTTTCTATCTTGTCGTAATTTTCGTTCTTCTCTATATACATATATATATCATTATTTTGATTTATACTACAGTTCCATCTATTTCCTTCTATTTTTTCATCTTTGTCAACTTTTTCTGCTACACTCACAACAGTAATTTTAGAAAGGTTAAATGGCATATTTGTTTCACCTTCTACCTGATATCTTATTACTATTAAACCTGAAACAAATAATACTACAAAAATTATAAATAATATCACGCCTAAATGAAATGCCTTTTTATTAAATATTCTCCTTATTAATTCTTTCATTCATTTCTCCTTTTATTTTTTATTTTTCCTTAGTACTTTAAAAAAATCTTTTAAGATATTTTCGCACTCATTTTGTAAGATTCCATCTTGATATTCTACCTTATGATTAAATGTATAATCATCAAATAAATTAAGAACTGATCCTACTGCACCTGTTTTTAAGTCATTTGTTCCATAATATATTTTTTTTATTCTAGACTGGATTATTGCACCTGCACACATAGGACATGGTTCTAAAGTTACATACATTTCACAATCTATTAGTCTCCATGATTTAAGTTTTTTACTTGCCTTCTGTATTGCTAATATTTCTGCATGTTTAGTAGTATCCATCTTAGTTTCTTTTAAATTATGAGCTCTTGCAATTATTTTACCATCTTTTACTATTACACATCCTACTGGCACTTCTAATTTATTATATGCCTTTTCTGCCTCTTTAAGTGCTTGGTACATAAATTTTTCTTCCATGCTTTCTCCTTTTTGCCACTAATATATTTTCTTTTAAATTTTACGACTCAATTACCTTAATAACTATTTTACTATAATAATAGAAAAATAACAAGTTCTTTTTTAAATTTACAACTCTACAAATTATAATCAAACTGTAATAACAATACTAAAACTTAAATAAAACTCCCCTTGATTTTAGTCAAAAAATATATTATAATAAGCATAGTCTAAATAACATTTATCTGTCTATAGCTCAGCAGGATAGAGCAGTCGCCTCCTAAGCGACCGATGGTGGTTCGAGTCCGCCTAGGCAGACCATTTTTATTGGAAGGAAGAATATTAATGCAAAAAATATTAAGCAAAATGAGAAAAGCGATTGAAGAATACCATATGATAGAAGAAAATGATAAAATTGCAATATGTTTATCAGGTGGTAAGGATTCTATAACATTATTACATGCATTCAAAAATTTACAAATTTTTTATCCAAAACGTTTTGAAATTATAGCAGTTAGTATAGATCCAGGATTTGAGTTCTTTGATACAAATTTACTAAAGAAAATATGTAATGATATTAATGTGCCTATTTTTATAGAAAAAAGCAATGCAAAGGAAATTGTTTTTGATATCAGACAAGAGAAAAACCCATGTTCACTATGTGCAAATTTACGCAGAGGCGTTATAAATTCCATTGCAATTAGGGAAGGCTGTAATAAGATTGCATTAGGTCATAACCAAGATGATGTTTTACAAACTTTTTTATTAAATCTTTTTTACACTGGAAACATTGGAACTTTTGCACCAATTAGTTATATGGACAGGTCTAAAATAACATTAATAAGACCTTTAGTATATACACCTGAAAAAGAAATTAAACGATATATAAAAAAGCAGAATATAGAAGTAATGCAGAAAGTATGCCCAATGGATGGAACTTCAAAAAGAGAGGACATGAAACAATTAATCTTTACTTTAAGTAAAAATATACCTACGGTTCGAGCAAATTTATTTGGCGCTATTCAAAGAAATTTAGATGAATGGAAAACAAATGCGGACAATTAAAATATTTTAATGTCCGCATTTATTTTTTTGCACCAATATTATAAAAAATCAATTAAGCTTCTGTTACAACCTTTACCATTGCTTCTTTTAATATATCTAATTTTTCAATAGCTTCTTTTTCTTCTTTGCCTTTTACACCCATATATAACTTAATTTTTGGTTCTGTTCCAGAAGGTCTTACACAACACCAACTATTATTTTCTAATTCATAATATAAAACATTTGATTTTGGTAGACCTGTTTTTGAAATTTCACCTGTCTGCATATCTTTAACATAATCTTTTTCTACATCTTTAAACTTTAATACTTTAAGTCCTGCAATCTCACTTACATCTTTATTTCTTGTTCTTGTCATCATATCTTGTATTTCCTTAGCTCCTTGAACACCTTCTCTTACAATTGATACTAGACCCTCTTTGTAATATCCATATTTCTCATATATATCTATCATCATATCCCATAAAGTCTTATTTTTAGATTTGGCATAACATGCCACCTCACATAAAGCCATAACAGCTGAAATTCCATCTTTATCTCTTGCATAATCACCAATTAAACAACCATAGCTTTCTTCAAATCCAAATACATATGTATTTTTTCCTGTTTCTTCTGCTTTTTTCATAACAGCTCCTATATTTTTAAATCCTGTTAATACTTCATATAGATCTAAATTATAATTTTTTGCTATTGCATCTGCTAAATTTGATGATACTATTGTTTTTATAAACATTCCATCACTTGGTAAAATTCCTTTTTCTTGCATTTGCGAAATTCTATATTCAGCAATTAATAATGCTGACATATTTCCTGTATAATTCATATAGTTTCCCGTCTTACTATCTTTTGCAAAAACCCCTAAACGATCAGCATCGGGATCTGTTGCTAAAACAACATCTGCATCCACCTTTTTTGCTAATTCTAATGCTAGTTTAAATGCCTTTGGATCTTCAGGATTTGGATAATCTACTGTAGGGAAATTACCATCAGGGTCTTTTTGTTCAGGCACAACAAATAAATTTTTTATCCCTATTTTCTTTAAAAGTTTTTCTACTACTGTATTCCCAGTACCATGTAAAGGTGTATATACAACTTTTAATGTTTCACCTTGCCTTTTTACTATTTCAGGATTTAATACTAAACTCTCTAATTTTGATAAATATTTATCATCTATTTCTGTTTTTAGTATATTAAATAATCCCTTTTCTTCCGCTTCTTTTCCAGTTATCATTTTTATTTCAGAATAATTTTTTACTTTTTTTACATCTTCTATTATTTCCACATCTCTAGGATTTACAATTTGAGCACCATCATCCCAATAAACTTTATAACCATTATATTTAGGAGGATTATGACTTGCGGTAATCATAACACCAGCTGTGCAACCTAGTTCCCTAACAGTAAAAGATAATTCAGGTACTGGTCTCAAATTTTCAAATAAATATGTTTTGATTCCATTTGCATTTAATATTAAAGCTGTCTGTTCACTAAATTCTTTAGACATCTTTCTAGAGTCATAACTAATTGCCACACCTTTATCTTGTGTTCCCTGTGATAAAATATAATTTGCTAACCCTTGTGTAGCTTTTCCAACAGTATATTTATTCATTCTATTTGTTCCTGCACCTATTACTCCACGTAATCCAGCTGTTCCAAATTCTAGTTCCTTATAAAATCTATCTTCTATCTCTTTTTTATCATCCTTTATTTTTAATAATTCCTCTTTTGTTTCATTATCAAATTCATCACTTTCACACCATCTTTGATATTCTTTTAAATAATTCTCCATATTTACCACCATTCCTATAATTAATTGTGTTTTATCTATTAGAAAGTCGGCATAACTTTTCTAATAGATAAAATCAAGGATGTAATTATATAACACCCTCATTATTTTTAATACTACATATTATGCAATTTTTTGTATAATTCCCTAGCAGTTTTAGGACAATCTACACCAACATCATCTGAATTCTTTACAGGAGCAAATTCCTCTTCTCTTTTAACTCTTAATACTGCCATATCATCAACTTCTCCAAAAGCATCAAATAAAAATGCTTCAAATTTATATGCATTAGGTGATGTAGGAACAACTAGATTTCCATCTTTATCAATATATTTAGCTTTTTTATAAGCTAAATGATATGGTAATGGATTTGCTCCCATCCTTTCTATTGCATCTACATTAAATAAATTACATAATATATGTGATTCACCATATAAAAGCTCTCCATTTTCGTCTGTTGCTTCTGCCATCTCCTCTGTAATTTCAGAATACTCAATAACATTTGGTTTTCCATTCTTTTTACAGAATACTCCTACCTTTTCTTTTGGATTAGCTTTAACCACAGACTTACATGCTACTGTAACTTCTTTATCTATTGCTAATCCCATTAAAACTGGATCTACCATTCTTACTAAGCAGTTATCAACTCCACCTATAAATACCCATTCTACACCAAGTTGTTTCATTTTTTCTACCATTTTATTTTTTACTAAAGCCTCATAAATACCACCATGTCCATCTGCAGCTAATTTTATAAGACCATCTTCACCTATAAGAATCTTTCCTTCTGTATCCATCATTGGTAATTCTCCTTGGATAAAAAAGAATATATTCTTGTCTTTTTGATAACCAAAATATTTATGTTTTTCAAAAAATTCTATAGTTTTAGCATTATTTTCTCTACTTGTCATTATAAACCATGGAATTGTTACACCATATTTCTTTCCTTCTTCTTTTAGGCTATCACATAACAATTCAAATAAAGACTTATGAGAATCTAACCCAATATCATATGTTCCTTTTGGTCCATCATGTCCAAGTCTTGTACCTTGTCCACCTGCCATTGTAACTGCTGCTAGTTTTCCTTGCTTAATTGCTTTTCTCCCTATATTTTCATAATATTTATATTTATCATTTAATTTATATTTATCCACATAATCTATTGGTGTTATTTCTTGAGTATCATGTTTAATTTCCTTTTTTGTTGACTCATACAATGAATTTACTAAATTAAAATCAATTGACTCAATTTGTTCTAATAACTGCTTTCTTTTTGCTTCATCCAATTTATCATAACCATTTAATAAATGTTCTTGGTTATACTTTTTTAGTAATGCCCTAATTTCTCCTATGTTTTTACTCATTTTTCATTCCCGTTCCTTTCTTTATTTAAGCATAAACTATTTGGGAAAGAATGTAATTTAGATTAGTTTCACTAAAATTTCTTTCCTATGTAATAAATAATTATTCAATTATACTCCATTTCTTTTAAAATTTATATACACTATAACAAAAAATTTGTAAATTGTAAAGTATTTTTTTTAACAAATCGGAAAGCCTTAAAATTCAGAATATCTTAACTCTCCTCTTTGGCTTTCCGTTAATTTGTTCTGCGCCAATTTTACGTAAGTAAAATTGTGTGCAACATATTTTATTTATTAGAA
>CALXHD010000074.1 GCA_944388015.1 uncultured Clostridia bacterium
AATCTAATCAATTCTAATTCAAGTTTTCTGTCATCATTTTCTATCTTATGGTAGCTGTCTAAATATCTTCTTTTGGCTTCTTGTACTCTGGTAAGCGACTCTTCAAATTCTTTTATGATTTTGGTTGTACTTTCTGCTTCTGTAGTTGTTAATGTTCCATTATTTCTATAAGATACATTGTTAGATGAACTCTTGGACATTTTTACAATACTCATTTCTTTGCCATTTCGCAAATCCTCTATTTTTTTTAATATTCGTATTTCTCTAATTGATAATATTTTTATTTCAGACATTATTTGATATTTTTTATCATATAATTCTGTCTGTTGCATAATCTGTTTTTCTTCATCTGTTAGTAAATCATCATATATTGTTTCATATTCTCCCGTTTTGAGTGCTCGTTTATTTCTTTTTTCTGCTCCAGGTCCGCCTTTATTTCCTTTTGCGTTTTGATTTCCTTTTTTTACTTTGCTTAAATTACTTTCCCTTGTCCATTTCATCTTTTTTACTAAATAAATAACTTCATTGTAAGTGACACCATGTTTTTCAGCAATTTGATTGTAGGTTTTTCCTGCTTTATAGTCTCTTTTTATTTTGGAAATTTTGTTACTATCTTTTATCACATCATATCACCCACCTACCTTTGTTCTAAAATTGCCTCTTTATTTGTTAGTGTTTCCCAGCGTTTTACAATAACATCACAGTATTTTGGATCCAGTTCCATCGTATAGCAATTTCTATTTAATTGTTCTGCGGAAATAATAGTGCTGCCACTACCTCCAAATAAATCCAATATGATGTCACCTTCTTTACTCGAATTTTTCATTAATTTAGCAATAAGGTCTATAGGCTTCATTGTAGGGTGTAATGTGCTTTGCTTTGGTCTGTCAAATTCTAATATTGTGCTTTGTGTTCTATCATTCACAAAATAATGAGCTGCTCCTTCTTTCCATCCATATAATATAGGTTCGTGTTGCCATTGATAATCTTGTCTTCCCATTACAAAGCAATCTTTTTTCCAAATTAAACATTCTGCCAACTTAAATCCTGCATCCTTGAAAGCTTTTCTAAAGTTAAGACCTTCTGTATCTGCATGAAAAACATATATAGATGCTCCTTCTTTTGTAACACTATACATATTTTCAAATACTTTTTTTAAGAATTCATAAAATTGATTATCACTCATATTGTCATTTTTTATTTTTAATGCTTCAGCAGTTTTTCCGACATAGTCAACATTATATGGAGGATCTGTAAGAAGCATATCTGCGTCTTGATTATTTATAAGACGCATAATATCATTTTTTTGCGTGCTATCTCCACACATCAAGCGGTGATTTCCTAATATCCAAATATCTCCTGGCTTTGTAATTGGTTCTTCTATTTCTTCATATGCAGAATCAATATCAAAATTATCTTCTTTGCTTCCAGTAACATCTTTTAAAATCTCATCAACTTCATCAAAATCAAAACCAGTTAAATTGGTATCAAAATCATCTAATTTCAACTCTTGTAATAATACTTCTAATTTTTCTTCATCCCAATCACCTTGTATTTTATTTAATGCTATGTTTAATGCTTTTTCTTTTGTCTTATCCAAATCTACTACAATACATTCTAATTCAGTAAAACCTAACTCTTTTAATACCTTTAGTCTTTGGTGTCCTCCTATAACAGTCATATCTTTATTTATTATTAGGGGACTTACATAACCAAAATTTTCTATGCTATTTTTTATTTTGATATATTCAGGATCTCCTGGCTTTAAATCTTTTCTCGGATTATATGTTGCTGGTATTAGTTTATCAATTTTGATTATTTGTATATTCATTTTCATCGCCTCTTTTCATTCTATCTAGTAGTTGTATTTTTATTTGCTCTGCTATTTTCTTCATCATAATTGGTGGTACACTCATTCCACATACATATTGCACATTCATTCCCATAAAATCATAATCTTGAGGAAATGTCTGTATTGTTATTATGTCTTTATCACTTGCATATCCTGGTACATCATATCTTAATGGTGGGCTTCCTCCAGCAGCTATTGTTGCAGGTGTCCTGTCATCTTTTAAATATTGAGTATTAAAACAGCTTATTTTTCCCTTTTCTGTTCTTTTTATGGTGTCACTTAGCTTTACATCTCTTGCTATTCGTTTTTTCCACCTTTCATATGTCAAAGTATTTTTATTTAGTGGTTTATACTCGCTATCTTTTATTTCCTCATACTTTATTGGTCTTTCATTAAAATCCAGTTTTATTTTGGGAATATTGATATTTTTATCAATTGCAATAAAAAATAATCTTTCTCTTCTTTGAGGTACACCCATCCTTGCTGCATTTAATAAAAATAACTGTGTATTATAACCAATTTCATTTAATTTTTTGATAATTAAATTAACATATCCTTTAGCATTACCTTGTATTAATCCTTTTACATTTTCTGCAACAATTACTTTAGGTTTCAATATATCTGCCAGGTCTATAAACTCAAAAAACAAGTCATCTAATACTTGACTTGTTTGACCTTCTCTAAATTTTTTATTTTTTCCCCAATTCTTTTCTCTTTCCCCACACAATGAAAATGTACTGCATGGAGGACTCCCATCTAAAATATCAATGTTATATAATTCGTCTGGAAATTCTTTTAATTTATTCATTTCTTGAATTCCCATACAATAATTATATTTTGGATGATGGTTTTTTACATAGATTTCATTGATTTTTTTATCAATTTCACAATTTCCAATGACTTCATAACCTGCCAGCTTATATCCCATAGTAGATCCACCACCACAGGAAAAACATGAAAAAACTTTATAATTATTCTTTGGTATATTTACTATATCTTTTAAATACCAATTATATTCTTTCATATCATTTCACTTCCTGGTTGCTTATCTATATCAAATACAAAACCACATTTTGGACATTTACATTGGAACTTCTCATCATTGAAATCATTTAAATCTATTTCTGTATTTTCGTTCATAGTTTCTTCTGTTTCTTTTATTAGTTTATTTATTTCTTTTTCTTCAAAACCTGTAACTGATAAATCAATGTCATTATTTTCTAATTCATTAAATATGTTTTCTAGTTTTTGATAATCCCATTCTCCAGATATTTTATTAAGTGCTATATTTAGTAATTTTTCTTTATTTTTATCAAAATCGACTACTATACAATCTATTTCTTCATAGCCCAAGTCTTTTAAAACTTTAATTCTTTGATGACCACTTATTACTGTTTTATCTGAATTGATAATAATTGGTGCAACATATCCAAATTCTACAATACTATTTTTTATCTTTTGATATTCCTTGTCTTTTTCACTTAATTCTTTTCTGGGATTGTAGGTTGCTATTTTCAAATCCCCTATTTTTTGCTTTTCTAACTTCATTTTTCTTTCCTTCTTTCTTAAAACATTCTAATTGCCTGAAGCAATTTTTACATTCTCTTCTCATACACATATCATATTTCATATACAGTACCTTCTTCTTTTGTATAAAAAAAGAACCTGCAAAAACACTGATTTTACAAGTTCATTTTATCTATATTATTTCAAAAAATAAAAGGGGATTTATTTTTTAACATATTTTTTGATAATATTATTATAAATTATTGACAATGACGTGTCAAGGACAAGTTTTGGACAAAGTTTCTAATTCAAAAATCACATTTTCCTTATACCATCGATTCCAAACATAAGCACTGCAATTTCTTCAATTGCGGAATTTGCATCACGTCTAATTTGTCTTTCACTTATATGGTATTTTTCGGACATCGCATTTATTTTTGGTTTGTATTTTCCTTCGACATATAAATCATTCAAAATATGTGCTTTTCGGATTTTTTCATCATTTTTACTTTGTTCAGATTCAAATATATAAAAATTTATAATTCTTTCTATATGTGTTAATATGATTTCTGTTCTTTTCTTAGATGTCAATATTGATTGTACTACAGTGACTTCATCATAAGATTGACAGAATAATTTGTCTAAAACTTCCTCAACAGTTGCTGTTTCTAATTCCTTTTCAGTAAATGTTGCTTGTTTACAAGCCTTTACAAAACTTCTATAATTTTTTAATAATAATCTTGTATTTTTAATCCTGGTATCATATGTTATTTTTTCTCTTAATCTTTCCTCATTTTTAGCTTGTTCAATCCCCTTTTTTATTCCTCTTGCTACTCCATCTGTAACAATTTGTTCTAACAAATTTAAAAACTGACTTTCTTTTTCAGAAATCTCAAATTTACTCATACAAAATCCTCTCTTTCTAGGCAAATTGTATGCTATATGCTTTAGTGAATTATAATTCTATGTTTTTTGATATGTAATACAATGTCCTATTTTATCTTTGTTCTTTTTTACTTTCTATCAGAGCTCTTTTTAATGGTGTTATATCAATATTAAAATCTTTATAGCCTTGTTTTATAATATTGTAGTAATAGCTACTAGGTTCTGATATTTCTCCTTTATTCATGACATAGGCCATTCCAATAATTTCTTGTCCATTTATTTTTAGTTTTATATATTCTTTTCTGTATAATCTTGGATATCCTTCATATCTATCTAAAGATTTTTCACAACTTTCTGTTATATTCCATAAGGCCACTGGTGTTTCAGCACCTTTGCATTTTATAATATTTGCTACTCCTCTAAATTCTAATTTATAATCATTTAGTCTATATTCTCCTATTGGTATTGCTTTTGGACATCTAATTGCCATTTGTTCCTTATTCATATTACTCCCATAAGCTATATATATTTTATTCATAACTATTTTTCCTCCTTTTGATTTTTCTTATATTTTGGATTATCACTACCAAATCTCCAAGCTGAAGAACCATCTAAATGTTTAATTAAATGTTCTCTGTAGTTTTTGTACTCTGCTCCAATAAATCCAATTCTATTTAAATATATTCTCATTGCAAATTTTTCATTTTCTTCTTGAGTCTTTTTACAACTTGCCTTTCTTTGAGTTAATGTTTGATTGTTTATTGCTAATGCTAATAATATATATGCTTTTACTTTTCCTGCATGTAATGTAGAATTAAATCCTCTTAATTCTACCGTATGTTTTCCTTCAAAATAGCTATGTAAGTTTAAGAAATGATATCTACTTTGGTCATAATGACTATGGAATCCTGCATTCCTTTCGTTGTACCATATGTCCTTTATTTGTTGCATTGTTTTTGGTTTTTTCTTTTGTATTTCAGTTATTAATCTTTGGTCCATCTTTTTACACCATCTCATTCTTTCTTCTTTTATTTGTAATGCTTTATATAGCAAATCATTTTTACTAGCTATTATATTTATAAAATTCTTAATGCTTTGTACATTATGATCTGCTCCATCTAAATGTATATGTATTCCACAAGTGCTATTTGTTTTTCCTCCTGATGCTCTTAATGCTCTTACTATTTCCTGTACTTTATCTATATCGTCTGCTGTTAATATTGGACTTACTAATTCTACTGAATATGCTCTATCTTCTGTATTTCCCCATTTGCTTTGTTTTCTTATACTTGCATCATTCATTATTTTCCAAGTTCTACCGTCTGCTGCATTTATTTTTATGGTATTATAACTATCTCTTGTATGTTGTAATCTTCCTCCTACTATTTCCTTTACTGCGTTTGCTGCTGTATCTTTTGTTATTCCTGTTAGTTCGATTTCTATTCCAAATCTTTTTGTTAACATAACTATATACCTCCTTGTGACACACATTATACCGCGCATTTCCAGTAAAGCCAACGCTTTTATCAATTATTTTAGACTTTTATTTCAGTTTTTTTCGCTTTTGGTTTTATCTTCATTTTCTTTTGGAATATCAATATATAGTTGTTTTTCAATAAAGTTTTCCCAGTGAGGAGTATCAGTAAAAGTCACCTCAAAGAAAATAATATTATTTTGATTACCTAATACTGATTGGTAGCCACTTAACACTCTCCATTTTTTCTTCTGTGCATCCCATATCGGTTTACCTAATAATACTAATATTTGTACCCAACCTAATTTTTTATTATCTGATTCTTGCTTTTCATTGTTGTCAACTTTTTTAGGAATTTTATTTTGTTTTGTCTCATCTTCTTTTTTCTTTGGCATATATATACCTCCTATTACATTGTTAATTATTTGTTACTTTTAAAATAATCCCCATTCTGCAAATTTTTCAAAGCCGCCCAACTTATTTATATATTCTTTTGCTATTTCAACTATTTCTTTATATGGTTTTCCATCAATTTCTGTGTCTCCTATTGCACAACATAATTTTACTTCTTTTCCTGTCTCCTGTGCTTTTAGAAAAGCATATATATTTACAGAAACATCTGCCTTGCTTAAATCTTTTCCATGAAGTCCTCCACCTGTTACACTATCAGCCATATCACTTCCAATTTTTCTGTTGGTAGCCCCTGTGTCTACATTTATACCGCCTGTCCAATCTCCTAACGGATTTATTACTGCAGTTGGATAAATACTTTTTAAATCTTCCGTTTTTGCGTTACTTTGACATATAATTGCTTTATTGTTTGACATATCTAATATATATTTACCATCACTCTTATATTTATTATAAATTTGATGTGCTAAATAACTTATTTGTTGTTGTTCTTCAGTTAATGGCATTCCTTTAAATATACCATTATCACCACATCTAATTTCTTCTTTTTGATTATTTGCTAAATACTCATCTTGTTCTGCAGATATTATTTCTATTGCAATATCATTAATTTTAGTAATTCTATATACTATATCAAATATATCTGTTTCGTTATATTTAACTGAACTTTCTATTATTATTTTACAGTTTCCATGTCCTATTAACACTTCAACTGCTATTTTAGGATTTTCCTGTATTTTGTATCCTAAATCTACTATTGCTCCTGCTATTCTATCAGCTACTTTATCTGGATGATCCGGATTTACTTTTTCTATCAT
>CALXHD010000075.1 GCA_944388015.1 uncultured Clostridia bacterium
AATTCGTGTGCTTCTTCTAATAATTTTTTATTTAATTCTTTTATGTATTCATCATCATCCATTATTCTCCATGTTGCATTTCTTCCTTCCATACTATTAATATTTTTTGGAATTTTATCTCTTACTAATTTATTATATGTATATTTCATTTATAAATTCTCCTTGACAAATTCTTGTTTGCATTTTATCATTTATATCTTCATTTGTCAATGAATTTTAGGCGATTGCTTTCTAAATATATTTTTGACTCCTAGTGAAGTAGGTGTTACTTTAAAAGACGGATACAATGGTGACCTATCTTCAAGAGATGCTGGTAGAATAGGTGGTAACATGGTTAGAAAAATGATTCAACAAGCAGAAAGCCAAATGAAATAGTTTGTAATTTCATGTTAATTTGAATTATTGATTTTAATCAACTATGTTTATAACTTAATTTCAATAATAAATAGGCAGTAAATTGAGTTTTGTTTTTATATATTTATGTTTTGTAAATACATAAAGGCAGGATTTGATTTCCTGCCTTTTATACATGGACTACTATGTAATACACTTCATCTATTTTTTTTATTTGTAACTCTTTATTAGTTTGTGTTTCAAAATTTTCTTTAATTATTTTTTCATCATACATTAATTTGTTAGGTTTTATGCCATTTCCTATGTAAAATTCCATCATTGCTTCTGTGTACATACATTTCAATAATAATGAATTTCTAAATATTATTGTATTATATTTATTTTTTTCAGTTGCATTTTCATCTATAATATAATACATTGTATATTTAAAATCTTTAATATCTTCTCCTTCTATTTTTTTAACTTCTTTTTCAACTTGTTTTGCAAAACTTTCGTCTATTTTATTTGCAATTTTATGTTCTCTTGTAAGCTTTATTGTGTTAAATATGTTTAGTAAAAAATAGAATGATATTATTATGATCATAATATTTTTATAGATTTTTTTATTTTCTAGGATGTCTGTATTACATATAATATAGATTAATGTTCCAGCTATTGTTTCTCCAATTGGCATAAATGCTCTTCCTATTTCTATTCTGTCATCTATAGATACTAATGGTAATATAATCATTGAACTTAGAATATATACAGCAAATAAAATTATTAAATTTATTGGTATTGATTCTTTTTTTGTTTTTAATCCATATATTAATGTTATTACTAATATCAGAAAACATATTATAAGCCATAAATATTTTGGAAAATAATTTTGACAGTCAAATATTATGTGATAAAAGTTTTGTAGGTTATATAAAAATTTTATCATTATTCCATCTGTAGTTAATCTTTTTGTAAAATCTAATTTTGTTACATATGGTATAATTATAATTGCTATTAAGTTTATTATACATGCTAATATTATAGTAATAATTGGTGTAATTAACTTTTTAAAAAAAGTTTTATTTATTTTCTTGTATTTTAATAAACAAATTAAGAATGCAGTTGCTATATATACAGGTATTGTACCTTGGTAGCAAAAAATTGCTATTAGTGCATATAAAAGTCCTTGTTTTTTCTTTTCTTCTATTATTGTTTTTTCTAGTGAATTTATTAAAAATAATATACTTGCATTTATTATGGCACTATCTATAAATAGCATTATATTTATTTGTGTGAAATTAAATATAAAAATATAGCTTATCATAAATGCAATTATTTTCAAATAAGTTTTTTCAAGATTTTTATATTTATTTATTATTTTGTATATTTTTACAACAGATATGCTTGATATAAGTATCGAAGCTAATAGATTAATTATATATATTTTTTTTATTGATAAATTCATAAAACTGAATAATATAAATATAATTGCTGAAAAAAATCTTCCATCTCTTATATATGCATCTTTTGTAGCATAATCAAAAATTCCTCTTGTATATATCCATTCTGTATCTATTGAATAATACCCATCTAAAAAATAAACATAGCTGATTGTTCCTAATATTATTGCTATCAGTAGGATTATTATTTTTTCTCTTGTTTTCATTTATTACCACCTATTTAAAAAGAGGGTTTTCCCTCTATTTATGCTTCTGGTTCTATTAATCCATAGTTTTTTCCGTCTTTTAATTTATGTATAACATTTACTTTTCCAGTTTCTATATTTATAAATGTATAGAAATTATGTGATGGTCTTTCTTGTAATTTTAACACTGCATCTTCAGGTGTCATAGGTTTTATTTCATAATATGATGTTTTTATTATTTCGTTTGCGATTTCTGTGATTGTATCATTTTGAACTTCCATATTACGAATTGAACCATCTTTCATCATTTTTTCTTTTTTTGTCTTTGATTTTCTAATTTGTCCTTCTAATATGTCTATGTCTTTGTCTATTGAAGCATATAGGTCTTTATCTTCAACCACTGCTCTAAATCTTTCTCCATTTGCTAATACACATATTTCTGCAATTTGTTCATTTTTCTCTGTTCTTAAAGTAACATCTGCTTCTGCATTTTCAAAATATTTGTCAATTCTATCTAATTTTTTTTCAACATAATCATTTAATGCTTCTGTTATCTTTAGTTCTTTTCCTGTTATTTTTATTTTCATAAAAATCGCTCCCTTCTCTTTTTTGTTTTTAATTTATGTTATATTCATATTATATATGTTATTTTGTTTTTTTTCAACTGTTTTAAAATAATTCTTCTAATTTATACTCTTTTTCCATTTTTTGATTAAAATATATTTTTGTTATTAATTTAAATTCTTCTAATGCTTCTTCTTTAAGTTCAAAAGAAAATAGTTTTTTGGCAGGTGCTGTAACTACATATTTTATTGCATTTTTTGTACTCTCAGTAATACTTATTGCAGATTTGTCTTGTCTGCCACAAGTATCACATTTAAGTCCATTATCTTTTATGCTAAAATAATTCAATTTTTCTTTTTCACTACATCCTGTACATTGTAATATTCTTGGTTTAAACCCTAATATACATGCTAATCTCAATTTGAATATTCCTAATGTTAAATCTAAATTTTTATCTGTTTCTGAAATTATATATAATGTGTTTAATAGCAATTGCAGTATATTGTAGCAATTCTCATTTTCTTCTGTTACATCTAGTATTATTTTATTTATATGTATTGCATATTTAAGTTTATCTAAATCTGTTCTAATTTTATAAAACATTTCTATTGTCTCACATGAATTTATATGATATGTGCTTGTCCCTTTATACATTAGATATTCTCCAAAGCAGAATATCTGTGTACCAGCTAGGAGACTACTTTTAGGCTTTCTTGCACCTTTTGCACTGCATGATATCTTTCCAAAATTCGGTGTAAGCATTGTTAGCATTTTATCATAGTCTCCCATATTACTTTCAGATAATATTATTCCATGTACTTTTGTTGTTGCCATTTTTTTCCCTTCTATTTTTCTTTTTTATTTTCTACTCCTATATTTGTTATCTCTTGTATTTTTTTTATTTCATCTATATATACTGTATTATTTAGATTTTTTTGTGCATCTTCTATTTGTTTAAATTCTAAAAAGCTGTTTATATCTCCTGTATTTTTAAACATATCCCATGCAATTTTCTTTATCATGTTATCATCTCCTTTTAGTGACATAATTGTTTACTTTATAACTTTAGATCTGCTTATATGTCACATCTTTATTAGTGTACCAACATCTATAAAAATTGTGTACCCTTATAATTTTATCTTTTGCATTTTTTAGAATTTTATTCTTTATTTTAATTTAAATTTATCAACAATATTTGCATTATCTAACCAGTTTTCTTTTGTTTTTACCCATGTTTTTAAATTTACTTTTATTCCAAAGTTTTCTTCCATATCTATCCTTGCCATTTTCCCAATTTTTTTTAACATTTCCCCATTTTTTCCGATAATAATACCTTTATGTGATTCTCTAATACAATAAATTGTTGCTTCTATATCATATATATCTTCATTTTTTTTATTTTTTCTTAATTTCATTTTTTCAACTTCTACATAAATTCCATGTGGTACTTCGTCTTGTAAAAGTTTTAATGCTTTTTCTCTTATTGTTTCTTCTGCTAACTGTCTTAGTGTCTGGTCTGTATATTCTTCTATATCATAATATGCTGGACCTATATTTAGGTTCTTTTCTATTTCTTTTATAATTATTTCTCTATATTTTGGTTTTAATGCAGAAATTGGTATTATTGCTTCAAAATCGTATTCTTTCCTATATATGTCGATTAAATTTAGTAGTTCTTCTCTTTTTATTAAATCAATTTTGTTTATTATTAGAATTGTCTTTTTGTTTACTTCTTTTATTTTTTCTAAAATTCTTTTGTCTCCTCTACCTATTTCTTTGCTTGTTGCATCTATTAAAAATAGTATGATATCAGCATCTTGTAATGATGTAAAAGATGTTTCTATCATTGTTTCATTTAGTTTGTGTTTTGGTTTATGTATACCTGGTGTGTCTGTGATGATAATCTGGGAATTAGGCGTGTTTATTATTCCCTTTATTGCTGTTCTTGTTGTTTGCACTTTGTTTGCAATAGCTGCTACTTTTTCTCCTACTAATAAATTTATTAATGTTGATTTTCCTACATTTGTTCTTCCTATCATTGTTACAAATCCTGATTTAAATTCTTGCATTTTTATTTCCTCCATTACACATATTATACACTATTTTTTTGCTAAATTTGTAGAATTAATGAATTTTTATTAATTTATTTTTAGTTTAATTGTATAATATTAGTTTTTAAAAGATTCCTATTTTTTATATAATTTCTAAACCCAATTTTATTTAAGTAAAATCTATAATATTGCATCTTTTAATGCAGAAAAACGACTCTGTTTCTTCGCCCTAAGGGAAAAACAGAATCGTCCTAATAATTTGCCCTTATGCATATGCTTGACGTTTTCTGAAACTAAGTAAGTTTGTAATTTGTTTTTCTGAATTTTCTGCTTTTTTAGTCTTTCTTGCTCTTTCTTGTTCAAGTTCTCTCTTTTGTTTTTCTGCCATTGACTGACATATTGCTTTTTGATATGCAAAATGTGTATCTTGTGCAATCTTATTCCAGTTATATTCATTTCTAACTTTATTTTTTGCTCTTTTTGCCATTTCTGCACATAATTTGTGGTCATATAATACTTCTAGTATTGAATCTGCTATTGAGTTTGGATTTCCACAATATGTTTTCATTCCATTTACCTTATGTTCAACTATTTCATTTAATCCTCCAATATCTGATACCACTACTGGATTTTCTGATAGCATTGCTTCTAGTGCTACTATTCCAAATGGCTCATATGTACTTGGAAATACTGCTACATCTGCAGCCTTATACATTTTTTGTACATCTTTTCCTTGCATGTATCCTGCAAAATATACTTTTTGTGAAATTCCCATATTATTTACTTGCTCTTTTAGTTCATCTAGCATTCCACCTTTACCACATATTACAAGTTTTGTATCATGATATCCTTGTAGTATTTTTGGCATTGCTGATATTAGATATTGTATTCCTTTTTCATATACTAGTCTTCCCATGAATAAGATTATTTTTTCATTATCCATTGCAAATCTTCTTCTGAAATTATAATCTCTTTCTATTCCATTAAATAAATTGATATTTACTCCATTTGGAATAACATTTATTTTTTCATATGGTAATCCAAATAGTCTTTGTAATTCCCCTTTCATATAATTGCTATTGACTATAACTTCTGATGCCTCATATGTAAGCATCCATTCTGTATCATTTATATATCTTTGTGTTTCATCATGTATTCCACTGTTTCTTCCTGCTTCTGTTGCATGTATTGTTGCTACTATTGGTATATTATATGAATTTTTTAATGTTTTAGCTGCATATGCTACAAGCCAATCATGTGCATGTATTACATCAAAATTTCCTTGTTCTGCAATTATTTCATTTGCCTTTGCAACTAAAGAAAAGTTTAATTGCATTATCCAATCTATAAAATTATTTGGGTTTATCATATAATTATCTACTCTATATACTTTTACTCCTTTATCATCTTCAAAATATGGCACATCTCCATCTCTATATGTTACAACAGTTACATCATGACCATCTTTTAATAAGGTTCTTGATAAATCATATACAACCCTTGATATTCCGCCTACAACTCTTGGTGGATATTCCCATGTTAACATCAATATTTTCATTAATATACTCCCTTTCTACATCTTCTTTTGTTTTCTGACATTTTTCCTACTTAGTATATTGTATACAAATTTTAACATTTTGTAAATGGTTTTTAAAAAAAATTTAATTTTTCTATACTATAATAAAAGACATGTAAATATTTTTTAATTTACATGTCTTTCATTAGTTATTTTTTGTCTACTGGATAAACACTAACTTGTTTTTTATCTCTACCTTTTCTTTCAAATTTAACTGTTCCATCTATTAATGCATATAATGTGTCGTCACTACCTTTGCCTACATTATTTCCTGGATGTACATTTGTTCCTCTTTGTCTTATTAATATATTTCCCGCTAACACAAATTGACCATCAGCTCTTTTTACACCAAGACGTTTTGATTCACTCTCTCTACCATTGTGACTACTACCTTGACCTTTTTTATGAGCCATGTTTTTCACTCCCTTCAAATGTTAAGATCTCTATACTCTTAAATAAAATTTCTATATTTTAAATTTGTTATGCTTCTACTTTTTTTGTAGTTTTTTTAGCAGTTGCTGTTTTTGTTTCTGTTGTCTCTTTTTTTGTTGTTTCAGCCTTTTTTTCTGCTGTTTTGATTGTTGTAATTTCTACTTTTGTATATGGTTGTCTATGTCCTTGTTTTCTTCTATAATTCTTTTTAGGTTTCATTTTGAAAA
>CALXHD010000076.1 GCA_944388015.1 uncultured Clostridia bacterium
GTTTGTAAGTAAACATAGGAAGACATTCCCGTGTACTTTGTAGAGGTTTAGAAGTGCCATTTCTAAATCTCTTCTGTCTTTTACGAGATAACATGTCTAGAACTTAAATAATTAGTTAAAGCTGTTGCTTCAATGCCAAAGCCTCTACCATATTTCTGTGCTGGAAAATCAGCTCTGTGGAATAATTCTAAACATTTTACTCTACCAATATGAAACATTTTGCAAACATCTTTTGTAGTATAAATTACTGGCATTGGTTTTTCTTTAATTGTTGCTTCTTCCATTAAGCATTCCTCCTTTCATTTTATGTTATTTTACAAAGTTACCATCTATTGACATTATTTATCAAAAAATATATAATATAGATATAGTATAAAAGTATGAAATATATTTTGCTGAAATAGTTTAGTAACTTATCAATTACAATATTATAATATATTATTGTAAAAGTCAATAAATTTTATTAAATTTTCTAAATTTTTTTGAGGTGTGAAAATGATAAAAGAAGAAAAAATTGAATTTACAGCTAAATGGTGCAAATATAGTAAATATAATATAGAAAAAAAAGATGATAAATTTTACATAGTAGCAGATAAAAATGCAATACCTAGTACATACGATCCATTTGAAATAAGAAACCAGATTCTAAAAGATTTATTAGTAATAGGAAAAGAATCAGTTGGAAATAATATATTCAAATTAGGGGATAAGAAAATAACTATAGAAGCACAAAGCAAGATGGAAGAATTTCAAAAAATAGTATTAGAATTTGTTAGCAATTATGGGTTACTTGGTAATTTTAGATATTTACCAGAAAATTATGATTTTATGGATAATGGAGATATTCCTGTAAATTTAGGATATAATACTTCTATTAGTGCATTGGAATTTGAAAAAAAATATTTTTGGAAAGACTCAAAAATTGATTGGTCAAAAACAATGAAATCTAATGATTATCATCGAAATACAGGACTTGATGATTATTTTAAACAAACTGAAGGAGATAGACTAGATGATATAATATTTTCAAAAAATTATACAGAAACAATTTCAGAAATAATTGATTTCGCAACTACGATTTATAATATTAAACTTCTAATTTGTGCATATTTGTATGATGATGTTTCAGATGATATAAAAGAAATATATAAAAATAGTATTACTTCTCATAGCTTGAAAAAATGCAATATTTCCTATGGCATAGAAAATAAACAAATAAAATTTAAGTGGAATTTTATGTCTTTAAGTGAAATCATTGAAACTATTTTATTATTAAACGAAACATCTGGAAGAACAGAAGTTAAATTATGTAAGCATTGTGGCAAACCATTTATTGCAAAAAATATTAAAGCTGAATACGATACTATCCAATGTAGAAATAGAGAAAATATAAATAAAAGTAGACAGAAGAAAAATAATTTTATTGAATAATAATAATGTCATATAACTAAATAAATAAAATTTTAATTGCTTCCCGACCATTTTTAAGTAATCTATATGTAAAAGTGGTCGGGAAGCTTGACTTTTTTAAAAAAATATTATAATATAATTATGGTGATGATATGGAAAAAATATATAAGAGAGAAGATTACTTAAAAAAAATTCGAGGTTTTTATAATGATGATATGATTAAAGTTATATCTGGAATAAGAAGATGTGGAAAATCATTTTTTTTAAAATCTATTATTCAAGAACTTATAGAAAATGGTGTAAAAGAAAAAGACATCATATATATTGAATTGGATAAGAAAAAATATAAAAATATAAAAACTTCAAAACAATTAGAAAAGATAATTGATGAACAAATAGTAGATAATGATTTTAAATATCTATTTATTGACGAAATACAAAATGTTAAGGGATTTGAAACCTTAATAAATTCATATAGAGAGGAAGGAAATATATCCATTTTTATAACAGGATCAAATTCTTATCTTTTAAGTGGGGAATTAGTAACAAAACTAACTGGAAGATACCTTGAAATAGAAATGATGACTCTTTCTTTTTATGAATATGTAGACATGAAAAGATTTTTGAATAAGAGTGTTAACGAAAATATTTATTTGGAGTTTGAAGAATACATTAGAAATGGTGGTTTTCCTAAATCTTTATATTACGATAATTATGAGGAAAAAATAACATATACTTCTAGCGTTATAAATCAAATTTTTGAAAAAGACATAAAAACAAGTAATAGAATAAATGATAAAGCTTTATTTGAAAGAATACAAAAGTTTGTTATTAATAATTTCGGAGCTGTTATTTCTATTAAGAACATATATAATTATTTAAAAAAAGAAGTAAAAATAAATGTTGACAGACGAACAATAAAAAGATATTTAGATATTTTGGAAAAAGCAAAAATTATTTACCCTTGTGAATTGTTTGATATAAAATCAAAATCAGTTTTAAAGGGAGAAAAAAAATACTATTTAGCTGATTTAAGTATTTATTATTCACAAAACACTGATAATAGAATAAATTACGGACCAGTTCTTGAAAATGTAATGTATTCATATTTAAAGAGTAAAAATTATAAACTTTCTGTTGGTTATATTGGAAAACTAGAATGTGATTTTATTGCAAGAGCAAATTATGATGATTACTATTATATTCAAGTTTCTAAAGATATTAGTAATAAAGAAACTGAAGAAAGAGAATATAGACCATTCTATATGATTAAAGACCTATACCCAAGGTACTTATTCACTATGGATATGTTACTTCAAAAAAGAGATGGTGTAAAACATCAGAATATTGTTGATTTTATTTATAATAATAAAATACTATAAGATAAAATTAAAGAATATAAATGAAATAAAAATGTGTAAAATAGCTAATACTTTAATCTATCAATACAAAGATACTTAGATAAAAAAGTAATACCAAAATTTACTTTATGAAAGGAGATCATAAATTTGAAAAAATATATTACACTAAATATATTAATACCAATAATTCTAATATTTATTTTGCCAATAATAATTTTCATATTTGCTATCCAATATTTTTCAATTAGTGAAATTAACTTATTATTTTTAACTTTAGAAATTAATGAAAATGTAAATATCCCTGATTACATTAGTAATTTATCTGTATTTACAACAATTATTGTATTGTTTAGTGTTATATTTATTGCTTTGAGAAACTTTAATAAGAATAGAGTCTTTATGTCAGGTAATCTCTATGGTACTAGCTATTATATATTTTATAAATTAGCAAGAGTACTTGGATTTAATAAAATTAGTTTAATTAGAAAACCATATTATATTATGTTTAAAATTCTAATGAATAATGATTTTGAAGAATTAGTAAATTTAGATATTGAAAATGAACAACTAGTCTCAGATATTTCAATTAAGACCGATGAAAGCAATTTTCACAATATCAACAATTTAAGAGAATGTAATTTAATCATTTCAGATACATATAAAATAAATATAGAACAATTGCCAATTGATAAACAAGATATTGATACTATTGCAATTGAGCGAATTGGACATGAAAAAATAAGAGTATCTTCACAGGAATTAGTAAATGAAGTTCGTAAGGCTGTTATCAAAATTATGAATACGGGAGCAAAAATAAATTTATTTATGACAACATCAACTTTTAATACATACAAAATTATAACAGAATGCTTTATGCAAGCAGATAGAGATAAAATGGAAGTAGAAATATTTCAACAAGACACAACAGATAAAAATAAAAAATTTAATGATAAAGGAAAAAAAGTTTTAAGGAGGAAGTAATAAATTGGATGAAAAACGTACTGATATGATGTTAAGACACATAGCAAAAGAATTAGATATTGCAGAAGATAAATTTAACAAAGCTGTTGATAGTTATAAAGCTGTTGGTATTTATTTATCTAATCATATAAATTCAGAAGTAAACATATTTGCACAAGGTTCATTCAGATTAGGTACAGTAATAAAACCATTGTCTGATGAAGACGATTATGATATTGATTTAGTATGTAGAATAAATAAATACTTTTCTAATCCCCAAACTCTAAAAAATGAAGTGGGACAAGCATTAAAAGATAGTGATAGATATTCTAAGATGTTACAAGATGAAGGAAAAAGGTGTTGGACATTAAAGTATTCAGACGATGCCCAGTATCATATGGATATTCTTCCTGCGATTAAGGATGTAACATATAATAATGATAAAAAATTAAAAATAACAACTAAAGATGAAAATACGGGAGTTTACAAATTTACTACTACAAATCCAGAAGCATATTTTGACTGGTTTAATAGCAGACAAAAAGAAGAAAAACGAAAGTTACTAGAAAATTATGCTTTTCGAAATAATGAAAAAATAGAAGATGTACCTGAATATAAAGTAAAAACTACATTACAAGTTGCCTTACAAATATTAAAAAGGTATAGAGATAAAAAATTTGAGAATAATTTAGAAGATAAACCAATTTCTATTATATTGACAACTATTATGGCTCAAATTTATGACGGAGAAAGTAATGTATATGAATTAATAAAAAATTTTGCACATAATTATCATAAATACATAACAATAAAAAATGGCATCGATTGGGTTGAAAATCCTGTTAATAGTGAAGAAAATTTTGCTGATAAATGGCAAATATATCCTGAAAGAAAAAAAGCCTTTATTTTTTTTATAGCTGAATTAAAAAATGATATTATAAATAATACATTCCTAACATCTGGGAATCTATTGGAGGAATCAGAAAATTATAAGAAACTGTTTGGCACGAAAATAGTAGAAAGAGCTTATATAAGTATTGGAGAAAATAGTAAAACTCTACGTGAAAGTGGAAATATGTATGTTAGAAATGATGGCACTTTGAATTTTACACAACAAGGTTATCAAGTAAAGGAACATAAATTTTTTGGCAAAGAAGTTTCCTAAGTCGAGAAAAATAAATGTAACGATTCCAATACAAAAGTGTCATTTGCTAATTAGATACAAAAATCTTTTAATTAAAGATAATTCTTCACGAAAATTAGATATGGACTTTTTAATAAAGTCTTCTTTTAGTAATAATGAGTATATAATAAAAATTAAATATAATACAACATTTGACATTCCTAAAGTCTTTTTACTAAATGAAAGCCTACACACTTATCATAATGATAATATTCCTCATATTTATGGTTATAAAAGAATAAATGGAAAAGAATATGTTCAACTATGTCCATTTTATCCAGAAGAAGATTGGAATAATAAAATGATAATTGCAAATACAGTTTTTTTGTGGACTATTGAATGGTTATATTTTTTTGAAATTTGGAGTGTATCTGGGAAATGGTGTGGACGGAGGACTACATCCAAAAGAAGCAAGTAGTGAAAAAGGAAACAAAAATAATTAATATTAATTAAGTTATACAAGGATTCTATGTGGATCCTGTATGTTCAATGAAATTTGATTTTTTATGTAAATCGTAGTATAATATATTTAGGTCATATTTTATTTTCGCTGCTATAGTAGCGATAGAATGATTGGCTAATCAAAAATACTTTTAGGAGGTAATACAACTATGAGGAACACAGCACATGCATTCAATGAGGAAAACATCGAGTATTTGAGAGGCATCTTGGGAGATCACAAGGTTGAAACTTTCCTTTGCTTTGAAGCGACTACGGAAAACACAACTTCAGAAGATGAGGAAACATACAAAATGGTCAAGAAGTGCCTGGAACAAATGGAAAAGTTTGGCGACAAACGTTGGTGGACTAGCGAAGACAAAAAAGTTCTTGGTTACTACCAGCTTATGAATCCCATTCTTTTGGTTCCGTTTGACAAGTTCCATGAAGCTCTTGAATTCCTTCTTGGTCGCCCTGTATGGACACATGAAATGGGGCTCAACTATGAGGGACTTAAGGCAGAAGCTGAAAGAGCTTTCAACGGCACGCAGGATTCTGAGGAGCAGAGGGCAGAATCAATCAAGAAATCCTTTGAACAGTTAGCCGACCTAGGAAAACCTGTAATAGGTGTGGTAGTTGAGTGATTTAGCTACTACGACTGCCCAGTTCCTTTTTTAGAAACTGGGCAGTCATTTTTTTTTGATTTTTATTTAATATTTCTATCTTTATACTTTATTTTTTCTTTATCTTCAGGCCTCATATCTTTAATATTTTCCTTCATTCTTACTGTCCTATTTTCTATAAAATCACATACTTTAATATCTTTGCTTAGCTCATCTATTTTTGTGGCTAATTTTTGAATTTCAGAGCAAATAAACTGTCCTTCTTCATCATGTTTAATTTTTTTATGCTTTCTCCATAAACTTTCTCTTAATCCTTTTAATTCAACTACTTTATTTATAGCTGAAGATTTATATTCTTTTACTTCAGTAAGTGTAGTTATATTATATTTTGCTAAAAATCTTGCTGAATTTGAATAATCATCCATTTTCTTAATTTCTTCTTTCATAGCTTTTGAATATTTAGGTGGATATTTTTGTTTTGGAAACACATTTAATAAATAACAATAGTATAAATATAATGCTCGTAATCCTTTAGACTTTTGTTTATGCCTTATATCAGTTTTATTTTTTCTCTTATATCTTCCTTTTAAAGTGTGCACTTCTGGAAAAGGTACTTTAAAAGATACAGAGTGTTTTATTCTAAATAAAATACTTTCTTTTGAATATTCCTCTCCAAAAGTTCTTTCTACTCTGACATATCTTTTATAAGGAGAATTTCTAATACTCATTTTATTACCTGAATGTTCTAATTCATAACCCATTTTAGTTAATATTTTTGTAAAATCATTATAGTTACTTGCTTGTGATATTGCATAATCTATATCTGTACGAACTGAATC
>CALXHD010000077.1 GCA_944388015.1 uncultured Clostridia bacterium
ATACTCTGTAATATAGATGATTACTGTATTTTATTATTTTTCCTTTTTGGTTGGTATATTTTAAAACCCACAGGTGTAGATTTAAACTTGCAATTTCCAGCAGGATGGGAGCAAGCTAAAGAAATAAAATATGCTCAAGGATTTAATCAACCTGCTCCTCGTGATTTTGTTGGATTTGGTCCACTTACTGAACCTGAAGCTTTGGCTATTTACAATTTTACTTTAATTCATGATTTTAGATTAGTTTTAGCTTATCATACTCAAGGTCAGGAAATTTATTGGCAATTCCAAAATTATAATCCACCCATGAGTTTTGAAATTGGTAAAAAATTAGCAGATGCAAGTGGATATAAATTATCTGAAACTCCATATAATTCCAGTTTTGCTGGATACAAGGATTGGTTTATACAAGATTTTAATAGACCTGGATATACTATTGAAGCAGGTCTTGGCGTGAATCCTCTTCCTATTTCTCAATTTAACGAAATTTATAATGATAATATCGGTATTTTGGTTTTAGGTTCTATTTTATAAATTTATTATTTTAACGGAAAGCCAAAGGTAAAAAACTAAATTACTGCAAATCTTAAGGCTTTCCGATTTGTTTTACTAATTTTTATTCCAATAATTATTCCTGTAATAATGAATATTATAAAAATACATATTATTATTAAAGTATTTCTTTTTTCTTTTGATTCTTGTTTATCTATTCTATTAGATTGTGTATTTTGTGCTACAACTTTTTGTGTTTCATATGTGTTTTCTAATTTTTGTTTATTTTGTCTCTGTTTTTCTAGGTAATTATCTTCTTCTTTACTATTTCTTTTATATACATTTATATTAATCTCTTTTTTTGTTATTCCATCTTGTGCTGTAATTATAACTTTTATAAGATTCTTTCCTTCTTTTAAGTTATTATTTCCAATTATTTCTGTTTTAGCATTTTCATTTTCAGGAATTGCTAAAATATTCAGTTTTTCTACATCTTTAGAAACTTCTGCATCATAATTTGTTATATTATTATCAAATACTGGATAAAGTAATACATTCTCAATTGCTAATGTTTCTAAATTTGTGTTTGATGCTTCTACATTATTTTCTTCTATATTAAATAATTGGACTCCCTGTTCTATTTGTTGTAATCCTAAAATATGTCTTTGAATTAGCAATAAATCTACAGATGTTGGTTTTCCTCCATTTTTCCTTATATTACATGCTTTTTGATATATTTCATCTAATTTTTGTATTTCTAATATATGTCTCTGTAAAACTAATAAGTCAATACTATTTATTTTTCCATCTCCATTTGAATCGCCATATATTATTATACTATATTTTCTTAGAATTTCGTCATTTCTTTTAACTAATATTTTTGAGTTTGTTCCTACTTTATCATCTTCTTTTAAAATTTGATTTTTATCATTTACAATTTCAATTTCCAAATCTGTTGATATGCTATCTTTGATGTGTTTTACAGTATTTTCATTATAATTTATACCACTTATTTCTCTTCCTTCAACTATTATATTGTTACCAAAATTTATATTTATTTCTTCATCTGATTCTACAAAGTCGTCTTCTATATCAGGTAATTGTTCTACTTCATCTACGTATTTTTGAAAGATATAGCCAATTACTCCATTTTCTAATTCAACCTTGTCCCAACTTTCTCCATTATTTATACCTTTTTTTAATCTTATTAATTTATCTTTATTTGTTACCGTTGTTATAATTTCATATGATGTGCTTGGTCCTGTTCTTATATTAACATTTCCGAGACGCATTTACTTTCACTTGTTTATTGTCTTGTGTAAAATCACTCTCATTAATATCAGGGCTTTCAGTTGGAATCTGTGGCATATTATCATATATTGGTATTACAAAATTTATTGTAGTATCTATTATTCCTGATTTTTGATATCCATTATATATAGATTTAGATTCACTATATGGAGCTAATATATTTGTCATATATTGATGCCAAAATAATTCTTCATTTTTATTATCATATACATGAAATTTTTGTAAATATATTGTATTTTGTCCAATATTTATATAACTAGAACCTATAAATATTCCTCCTCCAGTAATAGATTTTTCTTTATTATTCCATGGTATTAAATATTTATCTTTTGTGCTTTGACTTGCTCCATTACCATCTTTTGCATATTGTAAACCTTTTTTTATTGCTCCCATTAAATCTGTTGAACTTGTTGCACCTATATTATAAAAATTATATAAACCTTTATATCCATCTACATCTCCACTTATTGACTTGTGTGTTAAAAATGGTCCAACCTCTTGTTTTATTCTTGAAGCTAAATGATATGAGCTTACATATGATGTTGTTCCACCTTTTAGAATTAATTCTGAATATTTTTCAGTCATATTTACTCTATTACCACTAGAATCTAAATATGATACTCTATTTTTATAAAATTCTGTTCCATATAAGATTTTTTCTATACTTTCTAAATTATTTGTATTTTTGTTATATGATAATTCTTCAAATTGGAAAATCCTTACTTCATTTAAAAAATTTCTTGGATCTAAGCAATATTCTACTGCTTGTTTAGAAGAATCTACCCAGCCTCCATCAATTTCTACATCATATTCTCCCGGTTTTTTATTTTTCCAAGTATCTTTATAATTTTTTGGTACTAGGTTTTTGCCAAAAACATTTTCTTGTGATACCACATAATTCCAATCCAAGTTTGTATATAGTGCCGTGAAATGCCAATTAGGATGTTTTTTTAAAATTAGTTCTAAATATGGCTTATAACTATTTGGGAAATCCTCTATTCCATTAACTTTGGTTGATGCTTTTCCTTCTATATTGGATATTAATATTATTAATACAGGTATTAATATTAAAAATATACCAACTATCTTTTTTATATGCTTTTTCATAAATTTCCTTTCTTTCTTATATTATAATTTTTCTTTTGCTTGTACAATTATTCTTAATGAGGAATCACTTGTACATGTTATTAATGTAACTTCTCTATTTTTGGTGTCTTGGTCTAAACATTCCACATTTTCAGGTATTACTTTTTCTATATTGTATATTGTGTATTCTACCTCTCCAATATCATTATCTGTTACATATATTTTTTCTCCTATTTCTAATTTTTTTAAATTTGAAAACATGTTACTATTTTTAAAATTATGTCCTGCAATGCAAAAATTACCTATTTGATTTGGATTTGCTCCCCAAAATTTTGTAACAGATATGTTTAATGCTTGAACTGAATAATTTTTTAACACATATGTCTCTAATTTTATACTTGGTATTTCCAATTTTGCACACACATCATATCCTTTATATTCTTGGATTATTTCTTCTTTTGGATATTCTTTTTGTTTATTTGTATTTTGTTTTGAAACTATGATTGTGTTTTCTTCAATATTGTTTTCTATACTAGTTATTTGTTGTTCTCTAACTGGTATTTTTGTATCTTGATATTTTTCTATTACTAGCCAAATCATTAATGAGATTATTGTCATTAAAATTATTATACTTATAATATGTTTTTTCATGATATACTCCTCTAAAAAGTCAAATGGGACATGATTTTAAAGCTTTGCATGTCCCTAAAAATTATCTATTTCTTTTTTCTTATAATTGCAAATATTGTTGCTAGTAATATAATTGTAGCTATAATTGGTATATATATATTTATGCCTGTTTTTGGTAATACAGTTGGCATATTTGTATTTTCGTCTTTTGTTTCATTTATTGCTTCATTTGTTATTTCATTTTGTTCAGGTGTTGTATTTTCCGTATCTTCAGGTTGTGTATTTTCTTCTGTTACTGTAAAATTAAATGTTTTTTCTGCTATAACACTATCTGAGTTATCTCTATCTATTAATTTTAATGTTATTGTATAATCTCCTGTTTTACTGAATGTTCCTCTTAAGTTTAGTACTTGTAATACATCTTTTCCTCCTATTTTATATCCTTGTGCATCTCCCCATCCATTTTGTATAATATCATGTTCTAGATTATTTTCATCTATACCTATTAAATTTACTGTTCCATCTTTTGGTGTTGTTGCTGAAGCGATTAATCTTGCATGTTCATAGTAACGTCCCATTGGTGATGAATATGATAGTTTCATCTCATTTTCTTTACCTTGTATTAAATTTCCTGTTGCTTCTAAATTTAAAGTATAATCCACATACTGTGGTTCTACTGTTATGTTTTTAACTATTGGGGATGTTATATCATCATAAGTTATTGATGCATCTTCATTTGATAATCCTTCTGCTGTTACTGTTATTTCTGTTGGATTTGATGTTGTTATATCATCTTTTGCTTTAAATATTATACTCATATTTTCTCTTGGATTCGTTCCTCCTGTTGAATCATAATAAGTCACTCTTACTTTATCTGTTAAATCATTTGCTGTTCCTCCTTCTGCTGTTACATAACTAAATATTTTGTTATCATACGCAAAGTCAAATGTATATGCACCTAGTTTTTTTCCAAATTCTACAGTTACTTTTAATCCTTCTCCTGGTTTTACTGTTGTTTTATCAATGTTTATTTCTATTGTGTCAAGTGAATCCGCAAATACTTTTCCTGTTAAAATTGTCATTACAAGTAACATCATTATTGTAATAATACTAATTGTTTTTTTCATTTTTTATTCCTTTCCGAAGGTTTTTGCTTTAATTTGAAAAGCTCTTATTCCCTTCTTTTGAAAATTTTATATATTTTTATTATGTGTTTTTTTGTAATTTTTATTTTTTAAATTTTTGTATTTTTTTACATTTTTTTCAAAAATGTGTTTTATCTATACAATCTTGTTTTTCCTATTCAACAAAAAAACAGCCATTAAGCTGTTTCTTTGTTCTCAGGATATTCTCTTTTCTTTTTTAGTTTTACTGGTGCTATTGTTCTTTCTTCATTTATAACAACATCAGGTTTTTCATTTTGTATAACTGTTTCTTTTGTTATAGTACATTTTTCGATTCTTGAGTCTGATGGAATATCATACATAATATCTCTCATTATTTCTTCAATTATTGAACGTAATCCTCTTGCTCCAGTCTTTCTTTCTATTGCTTTATCTACTATTGCCTCTAATGCTTCTCTTGTAAATTCCAATTCTACACCATCAATCTCTAGTAGTTTTTTGTATTGTTTTACTAGTGCATTTTTTGGTTCTGTCGCGATTTTTATTAAAGCTTCTCTATCTAAGTCTTGCAATGTTGCTATTATAGGAAGTCTTCCTATAAATTCTGGTATTAGCCCAAATCTTAATAAGTCTTGTGGCAATAGTTCTTTAAATATTTCATATTTATTTATTTCTTTTTTGCTTTCTATTTTTGTTCCAAAGCCTATAAGTTTTTCTCCGGTTCTATCTTTTATTATATTTTCTAGTCCTTCAAATGCTCCTCCACAGATAAATAAGATGTTTTCTGTATTTATTTGTATCATTTCTTGGTTTGGATGTTTTCTTCCTCCTTGTGGTGGTACTGATGCTATAGTTCCTTCAATTATTTTTAATAAAGCTTGTTGTACTCCCTCACCACTAACGTCACGCGTAATAGATGGGTTTTCTGATTTTCTAGTTATTTTATCTATTTCATCTATATAAACAATACCCTTTTCCGCTTTTTGTACATCTCCATCTGCTGCTTGAATTAGTTTTAGTAAAATGTTTTCAACATCCTCTCCAACATATCCTGCCTCTGTAAGTGTTGTGGCATCTGCTATTGCAAATGGTACATTTAAAGTTTTTGCCAATGTTCTTGCAAGTAATGTTTTTCCACAGCCTGTTGGTCCTAATAATAATATGTTACTTTTTTGTATTTCTACATCATCATCTTTTTTCTTAGTTTCTTCTTCATGTGCTATTCTTTTATAATGATTATATACTGCAACTGATAATGTTCTTTTAGCTTCTTCTTGCCCAATAACATAGTCATCTAATGTTTTTTTAATCTCTCTTGGACTAGGTATTTCTTCAGATAGTGTATATCCTATGTCTTCATCTGAAAAACTCTCTGCTTCTATTATACTTGTACATAAGTCTACACATTCGTCACATATATATACTCCTGGTCCTGCAACTATTTTTTTAACATTTTCTTGTGTTTTTCCACAAAATGAGCATCTTATATTTTTTGGTGTATCATTTTTTGCCATAATTAAAATCATTCCTTTCTTAATGCATAAATAAAATTTGGAAGAAATTTATATTTATTTGCAATGTGATGTATTCTCCTTTGTTTAAGCTCTATGGTCCATTATGCCATCAATCAATCCATATTCTAATGCTTCTTGTGCTGTCATATAATGGTCTCTTTCTGTATCTTTTTCAATTACATCAATTGGTTGACCTGTTCTTTCACTTAAGAATTTGTTTAATTTTTCTCTTGTTCTTACTAGGTGGTCTGCGTGTATTTTTACTTCTGTTGCTTGACCAGAAATTCCTCCACCACCAATTAATGGTTGATGTATTAATATTTCTGCATTTGGTGTTGCAAATCTTTTTCCTTTTTCTCCAGCTGATAATAATGCTGCTCCCATACTTGCTGCCATTCCTATACATATCGTAGATACTGGGCATTTAATATAATTCATTGTATCTATTATTCCCATTCCATCTGTAATTGATCCTCCTGGAGAATTTATATATAAGTTTATATCTTTGTCAGGATCTTCTGATTCTAAAAATAATAATTCTGCTATCACTA
>CALXHD010000078.1 GCA_944388015.1 uncultured Clostridia bacterium
AATGTTTTATTCTTATCAGGAATTATTAAATCTTCATCCATTTTCATTAAATAACCAATACCCATGCACTCAGGACATGCTCCAAATGGATTATTAAATGAGAACATTCTTGGTGTAAGTTCAGGAAAACTAAATCCACAATGTGGACATGCATAATTAGTACTGTATAATATTGGCTTGTTGCCTACTATATCAATTAATACAAGATTATCTGCATGTTTTAATGCAATCTCAACAGATTCTGTTAATCTACTTCTAATATCTTCCTTTATGACCAATCTATCTACTACTAGTTCTATTTCATGTTTCTTTTTTCTATCAATCTGAATATCATCTGTTAATTCGTAAACTTCACCATCTATTCTAACTCTTACAAAACCTTCTTTTTGATATTCTTCTAATTGTTTAGTAAATTCACCTTTTCTACCTCTTACAACAGGTGCTAAAACTTGGATTTTTGTATTTGGTTCTAATTCTAATATATTATCTATAATTTGGTCTATAGATTGTTTTTCTATTTTAATCCCACAGTGTGGACAATAAGGTGTACCAATTCTTGCATATAATAGCCTAATATAATCATAAATTTCTGTTACTGTACCAACTGTAGAACGTGGATTTTTAGAAGTTGTTTTTTGGTCTATAGATATTGCTGGAGATAAACCCTCAATTGATTCTACTGCTGGTTTTTCCATTATTCCTAGAAATTGTCTTGCATATGAAGATAAGCTCTCAACATATCTCCTTTGCCCCTCTGCATATAATGTGTCAAATGCTAAAGAAGATTTGCCTGAACCTGAAAGCCCTGTTATTACAACTAATTTGTCTCTTGGTATTTCTATATTTATATTTTTTAAATTGTGCTCTTTTGCTCCTTTTATTATTATTTTATCATTCATTTATATACTTCTCCTTTTTCATAGACATATTATACTATATTTTTAATATTAAAACAAGAGTTTGGTTACAATTTTTTTTAATGTATGATATAATATGGCTGTTGCAAAAAATTGTTGTTTTAAAAAGGAGGAAACATATGGTCGAAGAAATTAATTTAATTACAAAAGAATGGCTTAAGCAATTGGATGAAAGAAATCTTCGGTTAAAAAGTTCCGGAGCATTACAAGATTTTATCTCAAAAGATGAAGCAATTATATCTTGTTATGTAAAATCTGACATGTCTTCTCATATTTGTGAGGAAATTGTGTCCAAAATAAAATTTAAATTTGGTTTATCTGATGAGAACCTCCTTTGGATTTTATCAGATACAAAAATAACATATCGAGATAATTGGTTTTCACCAAAAAAGAGAGCTAAATCTTTTCTTTTGCATATTAAAAATCTTGATTGACTCTCCTACCCGCAGGAATTGTAATTTCTGCGGGTATTGTAATTTCTTTAAAAACATGCTAGAATATCATAAATAAAGGAGGCAAAAATGTTTAGATTAGTATCAGATTATAAGCCAACAGGAGACCAACCAAAAGCAATAGAGTATCTATCAAATGGAATAAAAGAAGGAAAAAAATATCAGACATTATTAGGTGTTACTGGCTCACGGAAAGACTTTTACAATGGCAAATATAATCCAAAGAGTTCAAAAGCCAACACTTGTTTTAGCACATAATAAGACACTTGCAGGGCAACTTTATTCAGAATTCAAGGAATTTTTCCCTGAAAATAATGTAGAATATTTTGTAAGCTATTATGATTACTATCAACCTGAAAGTTATATACCAAGTTCAGACACTTATATAGAAAAAGATGCATCTATAAATGATGAAATTGATAAGCTAAGACATTCTGCAACAGCTTCATTATTTGAAACAAGAGATGTAATAATTGTTGCCTCAGTTTCTTGTATATATGGTTTAGGAGACCCTATTGATTATGAGCATATGATTATTTCTTTAAGACCTGGTATGCAAAAAACAAGAACTGAAGTTTTGAAGAAGTTAGTGAATATGCAATATAGTAGAAATGAAATAGATTTTAAAAGAGGAACTTTTAGAGCAAAAGGAGATATTGTAGAAATATATCCATCAGATCAATCAGAAAGTGCTATAAGAGTTGAATTTTGGGGAGATGAAATAGAAAAGATACAAGAAATAAATCCATTAACAGGAAAAGCAATAGCAGAGAGAAAACATGTTATGATTTTCCCAAATTCACATTATGTAACAACAAGTGACAAAATGGAAAGAGCTATAAAAAATATAGAACTAGAATTAGATGATAGAATTAAATTTTTTAAGGATCAAGGAAAATTAATTGAAGCACAAAGAATTGAAGAAAGAACAAATTTTGATATTGAAATGATGAAAGAAACAGGTTTTTGTCAAGGTATAGAAAATTATTCAAGACATATAAGTGGACGAGCTCCAGGTTCTCCCCCATTTACTTTGTTTGATTATTTTCCAAAAGATTTTTTGCTATTAATAGATGAATCACATGCTACAATCCCACAGGTAAGAGCTATGTATAATGGAGACAGATCAAGAAAAGACTCATTAGTTAATTATGGATTTAGATTGCCATCAGCATATGATAATAGACCTCTTAAATTTGAAGAATTTGAGAAACGAATCAATCAGGTTATTTTTGTAAGTGCTACTCCTGCTGAGTATGAAAAAGAACATTCAAAAGAAAATGTTGTAGAGCAAATTATAAGACCTACTGGTCTTTTAGATCCTAAAATTGAAGTTAGACCTGTTTCAAATCAAATTGATAATCTTATAGAACAAATTCGTATAAGAGTTGAAAAGAATGAAAGGGTTTTAGTTACTACCTTAACCAAAAAAATGGCAGAAGATTTAACAGAATATCTAAAAAGCTTAGATATAAAAGTAAATTATATGCATTCAGATATAAAAGCATTAGAAAGAATGGAGATTATTAGAAATTTAAGACTTGGCGAATTTGATGTTTTGGTTGGAATAAATTTATTAAGAGAAGGATTAGATTTGCCAGAAGTTTCTTTAGTAGCTATTTTGGATGCAGATAAAGAAGGATTTTTACGTTCAGAAAGATCACTAATTCAAACAATTGGTAGAGCTGCTAGAAACACAGATGGAACTGTTATAATGTATGCAGATGAATTGACAGAAAGCATGGAAAAAGCAATTTCTGAGACTAATCGTAGGCGTAAAATACAGCAAGAATACAATTTAGAACACAATATTGTTCCTAAAACAATTCAAAAATCGGTGCGTGATACTATTAGTATTATAAAACAAGAAGATATTGGAGTAGAATATAAATTAGAAAACAAAGATGATATTAAAGAGGTTATTAACAAATTAACAGATGAAATGCTTAAATTTGCAAGTGAAATGGAATTTGAAAAAGCTGCTGAAAATAGAGATAAAATAAAAGAATTAGAAAAATTATTAAATTAGAGACATGTTTCGACATGTTTCTTGTTTTTTATGTTGTATAATAATCTTGTTTTTTACATACTGTTCATTACATATATACAAAGGAGGTACAAAAATATGCATTTTAAAGGCTATATTTCAAAACATTTATATAGCAGAATTGCTAACCCCAAAATAGAAACTATTTCAACACCGCTTAATGAAGAGGAATTAAGAGCTATACATGCTTTTAATATTCCATATCATAAAACCACGGACCGTTCGGGAATACCAATTTATGTATTAAAGGTCAAAGATATAAAAGCAGTCTTTTGTAATTAGAAACAATTGTTTTATTTATATGTAATGAACAAAAAAATTTAGCGAGATGATTTTAGCATTCTAAATTTTAGAGTACTAACATCTCGCATTTTAATTATCATATAGTACTTAAAAATATTTATTTTAGTATTTTTCCTCCACCAACAACTATATCATCTAAGTAAAATACCGCAGACTGCCCTGGTGTAATTGCTCTTTGGGGTTCATCAAATATAATTTTTATAATATTTTGTGATTCTGATATTTTGGCATTTGCAGATTTAGTTGAATATCTTGTTTTTACAGTTACTTTCATATCTTTGTCAATTTTATCTACTAATAATAAATTGATATCTTTTACATAGATTTCTTTTTTATAAAGTTCACTTTCTTCTCCTACTATTACCTCGTTTTTTTCTTTATTAAAACCTAGTACAAATAAAGGGACCTTATTTGATATTCCAAGTCCTTTTCTTTGTCCAATAGTATAATTATAAAGTCCTTGATGAACCCCTAGTATCTCACCTTTTGTATTTATAATATTCCCTTTTTTAGGTTTTAGATTAGAGTTTTCTTCTAGAAATTTTTTATAATTCCCATCGGGAATGAAACATATGTCTTCACTATCAGGCTTGTTTGCAACATGTATATTATTATCATTTGCTATTTTTCTTATCTCATCTTTATTTTCAAAATCTGCTAATGGAAAAATAATATGTTCTAATAATTCTTTTGAAATATTCCATAATACATATGTTTGGTCTTTTCTTTGAGAGTTAGATTTTTTTAATATCCATCTTTTATATTTTTCACTATATTCAGTTTTTGCATAATGTCCAGTTGCAATATAATTACAATCTAATTCTTGAGCTTTTTTATACATAAATCCAAATTTCATATATTTATTACATTCAATGCATGGGTTTGGAGTTAAAGAATTGGAATAACAATTTATAAAATCATCTATAATATTTTTTTTAAAGTCTTCTTTGCAGTTATATATGTAATGTGGTATTTTTAAAAAATCGCATATTTTTTTTGCATCTTCATATGTATTTTTACTATTTTCAAATAATTCTAGTGTTACACCTGTTACATCATATCCATTTTGTTTTAATAGTAATGCAGATACAGAACTATCTACTCCCCCACTCATTCCAATTAATACTTTTTTATTATTCAATGTTATCATTCCCCTTTTTGGCATATACTTTAACCTTAATTTCTTTAATTATACAATAAATTTCCTAAAAATACTAGACAAATTTTATTTATTTGTGATAATATTATTACATGAGCTAAAGATAAACTTTTTATTAATTAGGAGGTAATTTTAAAATGATATGTAAATTTCGTAAAGTTTTTTTATGTAGTGTTATTTGTATTTTATTTTGTTTTATTTCATCATATGTTTCTGCTGTAGATTCTAATGTTACAGATAATACTATATCTACAAATACTGATAATATTTCAAGTGAAGATACAAATACTACCATTTCTAGTAATACAACAAGTAATGTAACTTCAAACAATACAACATCAAATACAAGTGGTTATACAAATACATCAAATACTAATACAAATACTTCTTATGAAGAAAATACAGTATATAATAATACTACTTCTTTTGATAATTATACTGGAACAACAGATGAAACAGCAACTGTGAGTAATTATTCATCTGATTCAGAATTGAGCATAACAGATATTTTAAATATTTTGTTAATCGTAATTGGTGTTTTATTAGTATTATTGTCAATAGCAATCTTAATTAAACTTAGTAAATAATTCCAAAATAAATTCATATGTTTAGAAATCCAAAAAATTTTAAATTTTTTGGATTTTTTTGTCTGTATATTTTTTTTGAAAGTTAAAATAATAATAATATATATGTTTTTTAAAAGGAGGATAATTTTATGTACAAAAAATTATTTACTGCTCTTAGCATTTTATTAATAGGAATCTTTACATTTTCTTTTTGCTATGCAACTGAAAATAATATGTTAAAAGATGCTGCTGAAGGTGTAAGAAATGCAGTTGGTGGTGCTGAAAATGCTATTGAAGATGGTGCAAGAGATTTATCAAATACAAGTAAAAATATAACAGGCGGTACAGAAAATATGGCTCATGATGCTACAAATGGTATGGGGAATATTGCAGGAACTGCTAAAAATGGTGTTAGTTATACAGCGACAAGAACTTCTGCAGAAACTGGTAGTACATTTATGGGTATGAATGCAACTGCTTGGACTTGGCTAATTATTGGTATTGCAGCAATTGCAATAGTTGCTTTGGTTTGGTATTATGGAAATCAACTTAATAATAATTATGACAATAATCATGATGAATAATTAGACAATGTTTTTTAATATATTAGGAAGTCATATCGACTTCTTAATATATTAAAAAGATGTAGTTTTTAGGTAGCTCAAATTTTCAAACATTCCGTATAATAGTTTGTTTTACCTTGTTTTCTACATCTTTATAATAATATATTTAAGCTTTGTTACTTGAACCAAAAACATCTGTCATTTTATGTTTAACAGTTTCCTTTATTAATTCCCTAGCATTTCCTAAATATTTTCTAGGGTCAAAAACATTTGGTTCTTCTGCAAATGTTTTTCTTATTCCAGCTGTCATAGCTAAACGTAAATCTGTATCTACATTGATTTTAGAAACACCTGAAATACTTGCTTGATGTAAGATTTCATCAGGAACACCTTTAGCTCCAGGTATATTTCCCCCATATTTATTACACATATCAACAAGCTCAGGAATTACTGTTGAAGCACCATGTAATACTATAGGAGTATTTGGTATTCTATCTTTTATTTCTTTTAAAATATCAAATCTTAGTTTTGCTTCTCCTTTGAATTTGTATGCTCCATGACTTGTTCCAATTGCAATTGCTAATGAGTCACAACCTGTTCTTTTAACAAATTCTTCTGCTTGAGCAGG